>CAYNKN010000170.1:0-6877 GCA_964397805.1 uncultured Chryseolinea sp.
AAATGTGTACAAAAGTATTTGCATCAGAGTCTGCCCACTATCGCGCTAGCCAAAATATTGATGATGCCTATAATGCATTTGTAGCCGAAGGTATGGATGCGGCAAAAGCAAGACTAAAGGCGCTAGAAGAATTTGCGATCGAATGTGCGATACTTAAAGTACACGGCTCAGAAGTACTTGATTATACCGTAGATGAAGGAGTGCAGATTTATGGCGGCATGGGCTTCTCTGCCGAAGGCCCAATGGATCGCGCATATCGCGATGCCCGAATAAATAGAATATTCGAAGGCACCAACGAGATTAACAGACTGCTTACCATTGATATGATGTTAAAGCGTGCTATGAAAGGCACCTTAGACTTAATGACTCCGGCAATGGCAGTTCAAAAAGAATTAATGTCTATTCCAGATTTTGGTGCTACAGACGATGAAGGTCTTTTTGTGAAGGAGAAGAAGGTGTTGGCTAATTTAAAAAAGGCAGGACTAATGGTAGCCGGTGCAGCGGTTCAAAAGTTTATGATGAAGCTATCCGAAGAACAGGAAATTTTAATAAACCTGGCTGACATGATGATTGAAGGGTATGTAGCAGGGTCTACTTTGCTGCGCGTTGAAAAGCTAATTGGTATTCGCGGAGAAAGTGCTTGTGCCATTCAAAAGGAGATGGCTATTATCTATTTACATCATGCCGTAAACAAGGCTGCGGCAGCAGGCCGTGAAGCAATTACCTCGTTTGCTGATGGCGATGAACAGCGCTTGATGCTAATGGGACTAAAACGTTTTACCAAAGTAGATCCTTATAACCTGAAAGAAGCCAGAAGGAAAGTAGCTAATCATGTTATTGAAAAAGGTGAGTATCCTTTTTAAGATCGCTATAAACACAGAACGAAAAGAGGTCGATAACGAATCGACCTCTTTTGTTTTTAGACGATTATTAATCAGCGATAAAGTGTACGATTCTGTTAAAACCACTGTTCAAAACCTAACACTTTTCTATCCTTGAGAATAGCAAAGCCTTGATTCTGATTAATAGGAGCAGATTTACATAAAATGCATAGTTTTTGAACAACGTATAGAAAGTCAAAGCGATGCAATCAAAAAACTCTACTTCAACTGTACTTCTTGCCTTGTTGTTAATTTTCACCTTTCCATTTTGGATCGGCATAGCTGCAGGAGCTTTTGGTTTGCTTATCGGATTAATCGGAGGGGCTTTTGGATTGATTGCGGGAGTTTTTGGAGCTGTATTCGGGGTGATTTTTGGTCTGTTCGGATGGCTCTTCAGTTGGCATTGGCCGCATCACGGTTTCTTTAATGGACACATTTTTATTATCCTGTTGGTTACGCTTGCTGTTGTTTTAATGAGCCGACCAAAGAAGAAGAAAAAAGCGACCTAACTAATTGGATGCTTGTTATACAAACTTGGGTTAAGAAAGTATTTGGAATACACAGGGTACTTTCGAACTTCTATTAGTTCGGGCTTAGCGTTTTTATTGAATGTAACTTTATAGTGAAACTCATAGCCTTTTTCAACACGAACGTATTTACGAACAATATACCATTGCTTGTCGGAAGGGTTAAGAACTTTTGCCTCTAAATGAAATAACCCCGGAGCACTCTTAACACGTACAAATAAACCAGGCTCTTTGTTGTACAGCTTTCCATTTACATACAATAGCATGGAAGTGCCTTTGTCTGTTTGCACAGCGATCCCTGAATCATATGCGAAAGCAGAGGTGCAGGTGGCTAGTAAGAAGAGAAGCACTAAATTTTTCATGGTTGTTTTTTCCAGAGTAATAAACAACCTCCGTGCCAGCGTTTAGTCGTGGAAATGCAGAAACAAAAAAACCTGTCTGTGTAGACAGGTTTTCATGTACAAATAAATAACTTAGTTACACATTTTTCCATTTTATGGTGCATCCAATAGCTTTGGTTTTTGCTTCGCCAACAGCTTTACCATCGAGAATGGCATCTACAGCCTCTTCAACATATTTGCGAGTTGCACTAGAGCCATCTTTACTATTATTATCTATAGCACCAATGTAGGCTACGCGAAAAGCCTTTCCATCATTTAGTAAAACAAACGCATGTGGAGTATTAGAGGCTCCAAAAGCTTTGGCTGTTTCTTGTGTCTCATCTATGAGGTAAGGAAAGTTGTACTTTTTCTTTTTTGCCTGAGCAACCATTTCGGTAAAAGAATCGCCTGGAGATTTTTGGGGATCGTTGGGATTGATAGCAATCACCGGGAAACCCTTGGATTCATACTTCTTATTAAGAGCTAGAATACGGCTATTGTAAGCTTTAGAAACAGGGCATGTATTGCAATCAAATACTATAATAACGCCTTTCTTATCCTTAAAATCAGAAAGAGCAACTGATTTGCCATCAACATTCTTTAGCTTGAAGTCGGCTACGGTATCACCAACATCATACCCTGTATTTGTTCCTGCAACAAAAATGACAAGGCAACTTAGTGCGATTAGTGTTTTGTTTAAGACTTTCATAGTAAAGTAATTTAAATAGGTTGATAATTATAGAACTTCAGCAACTAGACTTTCAAGTTCGCCATCGGCTAGCTCTCTTTCAACAAATTTTCTTTGATTGGTTTTAGAGTTAATAATTAGCGTGGCCGGAATAGCACCACTCCAAGATTTATCAACAAGATTTATCCACTTGTTATAATCTATTTCATCGAGCAAGAAAACCGGTGCTTTCATTTGTTTTCTTTTTAGGAACGCGTTTACTCGATCTAACTTTTCCGAATAGTCAAGACTTATAAGTGTGATCTTAACATCAGACCTTCCTTCAGCGTGCAATGCTTCAAATAGCGGAAGTTCTTTTACACACGGAGCACACCATGTGGCCCAGAAATTTATAACCAGAACTGTTGAGGAGGAATCGGTGAGCAAAGGCTGGAGTTTATCTAATTTGATGACGTTAGCCTTTTGTGCGGGACACACTCCAGATATAAGGAGCAGACAAAATATTAGCGAAAGTTTTTGCATAGAGTATTAAAGTAAAAACAGTAAAAAGGTATACGTATATAAACAAGAAAGACCCATAAAGTTTCACTATTGAAATCAATAAATACATTAGAGATCAGACACTTATATTCTAAAAGACTTTTTCAAAAAAGATTTCCACAAAATTTTGTACTTATCCACACCCCTTCGAAGAGGACACTTAACCGCCACATTATCAAATAATTAGACTGTTTTTTTTAACCTATTATTTGTGGACAACTTAATATGCCGAAAAAACACACCCGAAATGATCTTTTTAAACGGATTTTTTCGATTCTTTTTACAAGAAATAACTATACTCAAGAAATAAATCATACATCAAACCACAAGGGAGCATGATCAAGGAATTTTCAAATCCACTTACAGCACTTTTTGGTATTCAATACCCCATTATTCAGGCGGGTATGGTCTGGTGCAGTGGCTGGCGTTTAGCTTCCGCTGTAAGCAATGCTGGTGGCTTAGGTATTCTAGGGGCTGGGTCAATGTATCCGGATGTTTTGCGCGATCACATCAGGAAATGCCAAGCCGCAACCGATAAACCTTTCGGAGTTAATGTTCCGCTTCTGTATCCAGCTATTGATGTCTTGATGAAAATTATTGTTGAGGAGAATGTAAAAATTGTTTTTACATCAGCCGGCAATCCAAGTACCTGGACTCCACATTTGAAGGAGAAAGGCATTACGGTGGCACACGTAGTGTCCAGTGTTAAGTTTGCCAAGAAGGCCGAGCAAGCAGGCGTAGATGCTATAGTTGCCGAAGGATTTGAGGCAGGTGGCCATAATGGAAGAGAAGAAACCACCACATTGGTTTTGATACCTTTAGTTAGAGAGGCAATCAATATCCCATTGATTGCAGCAGGAGGTATTGCTACAGGAAGGGCTATGTTGGCGGTAGAGATTTTGGGGGCAGATGGTTCGCAGATAGGAAGTAGGTTTGCTGCGAGCGAAGAATCTTCAGCACATCAAAATTTTAAGAAAAGCATTTCAGATGCAGGCGAAGGGGCAACAGCTTTAACCATGAAACAACTTACTCCGGTAAGGCTTATTAAAAACAAATTTTATGAGCAAATACATGCGGCAGAACTGCGTGGAGCAAGCAAAGAAGAGCTTGCCGAATTATTAGGCACACGCAGAGCTAAACGAGGTATTTTTGAAGGAGATCTGGATGAAGGAGAATTGGAGATTGGGCAAGTTGCGGCATCGATTAGTCGTATTCAGCCGGCAGCAGAGATAGTAAGGGAGCTGTGGGAAGAGTATAGTACTGTAAAACAAAAGTACTGGTCATGATTATTAAACAGATAAAAGAAACCTGCCTATACGTTAACGACCTGGAGAAAACCAAGCACTTTTACCACGAAGTATTGGGACTTGAGGTGATTGTTTACGAGCCGCTGAAGCACATATTTTTTAGAGCAGGAAACTCTGTGCTGCTATGTTTTAATCCGGAAGACTCAAAAACTAAAACTAGTCCACCGGCACACTATGGTGGAGGCAAGCAACATTTCGCGTTTGAGATTTCAGCAGATCATTACGAACAAGCTAAGCAAGAAATTGAAGCAAAAGGAATTGCCATTACCGATCAGGTTACTTGGAAAAGTGGAGTCGTGTCTTTTTATTTTGAAGACCCGGAAGGAAATGTTTTGGAAATATTACCCGATACTGGGGTTTGGGATTAAACCTCTGCAAGTTTCTTAGATAAACCGGATGCTACCTTAACGCCAAGAATGGTTTTCTGTATTGGAGGTTGTGATTTCACGAATACACTATCGAACCAAGCAACATAGTCTTTATACTGTAAGCAATCATCTAATACCTTGTCATCAACAAGAATTTTGATGAACAACTCAGGATTAATCTCTTGTGAAATTAATTCTCTTTGGGGAGCCGGAAGCAAGCTCACTTGAACATATTCTATTCCTTTGTAGATGGTTGCAATAACTTTCATAACGAAACAACTCTTTTATTACAGACAAACAGATTTAGTAACCTGTAGATATTGGCGATGGCAAAAGTAACACATAAATTTATGACTACGATCAATCATCTCCAGATACTACTAATTTGCTTGTGGTTAAATTTTTTTCATGACATCATTCTTTGCCACACCCATAGCATACCTGAAGGGTGTTGGGCCACAGCGGGCAACTATGCTGAATAAAGAGCTCAACATTTTTACGTATGGAGACTTAATTCAGTATTACCCTTTCCGGTACGAAGATCGAACAAGGTTTTATAGTATTGAGGAGATAAACGATGAAATGCCTTATGTACAGTTGAAGGCGGTAATTAAAAAGAAGGAAGTAATTGGTGAAGGTTTTAAAAAGCGATTAGTTGTACAAGCAACGGATACAACCGGACAAATTGAATTGGTTTGGTTTCAAGGAATTACTTGGGTAAACGAAAAAATTAAACCAGGTATTGAATACATCATCTTTGGCAAGCCTTCACGATTTGGATTAAAGTATTCTATAGCTCATCCAGAAATAGAACCGAGCAGCGAACAAAAAGCAGACGAACAACAATTTCTTCAGCCGGTCTATTCATTAACGGAGCGTTTAAAGGGAAGACGCATAGACAGTAAAGTACTTTCTAAACTAGTACATCAGTTACTTCAGCAGGCAAAAGAAAATATTCGGGAGTCATTACCGCAACACCTTATTGATAAAAAGAACCTGTTGCCCAAGGCAGACTCATTACTTCATATACACTTTCCGAAGAGCCATGAAATATTGGCTCGCGCTCAATACCGATTAAAATTTGAAGAGTTGTTTTATATACAACTTCGATTAATTAAGATGAAGCTAGTGCGGCAAGATAAATTTGCCGGTCAGGTTTTTCAGAACACCACACTACTAATTCAATTTTATAATGAACACCTTCCCTTTTCGTTAACCGAAGCGCAAAAAAAAGTAATCAAAGAAATTTATGCCGATTTGAAATCAGGGAAACAAATGAATCGGCTTTTGCAAGGCGATGTAGGTAGCGGAAAAACCATCGTTGGTTTTATTTGTATGTTACTGGTTGTTAGCTCCGGTGCACAATGCGCATTAATGGCACCAACCGAAATATTGGCTCAGCAACACTTTGCTAACCTTCAAAAGTATGCAAAACCTATGGCGCTAAAACTTGCCCTGCTCACGGGCTCGACAAAAAAATCAGAACGGAAAACGATCCATGAGGGGCTTCGCAACGGTACGGTTAACATCTTAATAGGTACCCATGCGTTGCTGGAGGAGGAAGTTCAATTTAAAAACCTGGGGTTATCGGTTATTGACGAACAACATCGATTTGGTGTAGCGCAACGATCAAAACTTTGGCAAAAGAACAAGCACACACATCCACATGTATTGGTAATGACAGCCACGCCTATTCCGCGTACATTAGCGATGACGTTATATGGAGATTTGGATGCTTCGGTTATCAATGAATTGCCGGCTGGTAGAAAACCCATTAAAACACTTCATCGATTTGATGCCCACCGACTACAGGTAAATGGATTTCTAAAAGAACAACTTGCTGCGGGCAGACAAATCTATATTGTCTATCCGCTTATTGATGAATCAGAAAAACTGGATCTCAAGCATTTAATGGATGGTTACGAAAGTACCTGTCGAGCTTTTCCAGAGGTAGCCATCAGCATTGTGCATGGTAAAATGAAACCCGAAGCAAAAGCATACGAAATGGCGCGCTTTGCGAAAGGGGAAACAAAAATAATGGTGGCCACTACGGTAATTGAAGTGGGAGTAGATGTTCCTAACGCCTCAGTAATGATTATCGAAAATGCGGAGCGGTTTGGTTTGTCGCAGCCTCACCAATTGCGCGGAAGAGTAGGTAGAGGTGCAGAGCAGTCGTATTGCATTTT
>CAYNKN010000171.1:0-6871 GCA_964397805.1 uncultured Chryseolinea sp.
GTTGCCTTTATTTTTTTAGCTAAGCCTCATGTTAAAGAAACATGAGGCTTTTTTTGTGATTTTATAGAAGAACGGAGATTAACACGCACTTGTTTTTAGTTCTTTAATCTATACATTTGTCACCGCTACATGGAAAAGAGAAAAGCTGCTTTACGGATTGCAACACTTGTGCTTGGTGTTTTAACAGTAATAATTGTTATCTGTGCTCAGTTATTTAATGGACAATCGGTAGAGAATACGTGTAATGAATTTTCAACGGAACAACATGACTCCTCTGAAAGCCCATCACAACTTTCCTTTTCAACCATAAGTCTCCCATCAACAACATATCATCTGGTTGCAAGTCATGACTTGTTTTGTTTATTCATAACATCATCGGAAAAGGAACCACTAACTCATCAACGAGTTATTACATCGGCTCCTATAAAAAAGATAGTTCACACACTTCTTCGTGCTTTCGTATCTCCGAACGCACCTTAAGACACTTCGTCTTTATTCAATATTATTTGTGTAGATGAACATTGAGTCATCTTTAAGTTATTCCATTTCATTTTATCTTAATTTAATTATATGCAAAATAAAGGTTTAGTCATTGTGTTAACAGTAGTGATAGCAGTACTCTGCTTGTACTATCTTTCGTTTACGTATGTTTCAAGAGGCGTTCAGAATGATGCAATAGAGTATGCTACGGATGCCAGCGGTGTTGTCAATTTATCGAAAAAGCAAGTCTACCTAGACTCCATGTGGAATGTGCCGGTATATAATCTCTTTGGTGCTGAGTATACTTATAAGGAAGTAAAAGATAATGAATTAAGTCTCGGCTTAGACTTGCAAGGAGGAATGCACGTTACGTTAGAAGTTTCTCCTGTAGACATTATTAAGGGATTAAGTGCTCAAAGTACGGATACTTCTTTTCATAACGCTTTAGATAAAGCCAGACAGTTACAAAAGACAAGTCAACAGAGTTTTAGTACACTCTTTTTTGATGCGTATCGCAAAGCAAATCCTGGAAAGCGATTAACCTCAATTTTTGCTAATACAATTACGAAAGGGAGAATTGCCTCTAATGATGACGATGAGAAAGTTATTGCTGTTGTAAATGAAGAAATAGAAAATGCTATCGATCGATCTTTTACTATTCTTCGTAATCGGATTGATCAATTTGGAACGTCACAACCAAATATTCAGCGCTTACCGGGTAAAGGTCAAATTCAAATTGAGATTCCGGGAGCTGATAATCCTCAGCGTGTGCGTAAATTATTGCAAGGAGTAGCTAAGTTAGAATTTTGGGATGTTATTGAACCTAGTACAATTAACTCATCGCTATTAGCCATTAATGACATTTTAGTAAAAGAACAACGTACAAAACCAGCAAGCACTCAAGCAGATGCTGAAGAAGTTTCTGATCTCTCTTCTTTATTGGGCGACAGCACAACGACAGACTCTACACAAGCTCCAGCGACACAAGGATTAGATTCGTTACAGAATCTTAACATCTCTCCGTTGTTTTCACTAAGCACTCCTCCGGGAGCATTTCGCTATTCTATTAAAGACACGGCAAAAATCAATGCCATTTTCAAACGTGCTGATGTAAAAAATGTGTTACCAAAAACAGTTGGTGTGTTCTGGTCGAATAAACCAGACAAAGGCATGACCGACCAAGAAGCACTTGAGTTATTCTTTTTAGATATTGGACGTAGTGGAAAGTCAAGGCTTACTGGTGAAGTGATTACTGATGCGCGTAATGATTTGGATGAGTATGCTAGCCCGGCAGTAAGTATGAATATGAATGCAACAGGTACACGTGTGTGGGCAAAGTGGACTGCGGAAGCTTCAAGTAAATCTCCGAAAGGAAGAATCGCTATTGTATTAGATAACACCGTGTATTCTGCACCATCTGTAAATGGTGAAATTCCTAACGGTAATTCTCAGATCTCTGGAAACTTTACTCCAGAAGAAGCAAAAGATTTAGCCAATGTATTAAAGGCCGGATCATTACCCGCACCAACTAGAATTGTTGAGGAAGCAATTGTAGGCCCAACCTTAGGAAAGGTAGCGCAAAGCCAAGGATTCATTTCTATGGTGTGTGGGTTGGCACTTGTCGTTGTTTTTATGGTGGCCTACTATGGAAAGAGCGGTGCTGTTGCTAATCTTTCACTCGTTTTTAACATCTTTTTTGTGTTGGGTATTTTAGCTCAGCTAGATGCTGCGCTTACCTTACCGGGCATTGCTGGTTTAGTACTAACTATGGGTATGGCTGTGGATGCTAACGTAATTATTTATGAACGCATTCGTGAAGAAATAAGACACGGTAAGCGGTTACGAGAAGCTATTGCCATGGGCTACAAGCGTTCATTCTGGACGATCTTCGACTCTAACATTACTACTTTCTTAACGGCACTCATGCTTTACTTATTTGGGCAAGGACCTATTAAAGGTTTTGCTATCACATTGATGGTAGGTATTGCTACTACATTTTTCACGGCTGTTTATATTTCGCGTGTTGTTATCGAATGGATTACTGCCCGCAAAGGCGATGATAGTAATGTTACTTTCCAAACCGTGCTGTCAAAGTTTGATGTTTCTGTATTGAATATCGATTTTATTGCCAAGCGCAAAATGGCCTACATTTTTTCATCTATCGTAATAGGTATTGGCATTGTACTCATTGCGCTTCAAGGGCTTAACATGGGTGTTGATTTTAAAGGTGGCCGCTCGTATGTGGTTAGCTTTGCTAAACCTGTAACAGCTACTGAAATGAAGGTAGCTTTAACAGAGAGTTTCCAAAATGCCAGCACGGAAGTGAAAAATTTTGGAGGTAATAACATTGTTAAGGTTACTACATCGTATTTAATTGATGATGATTCAGAAAATACAGACGATCAGGTAAAGACATCGCTTGTACAGGGTCTTGAAAAATTCACTAATCTTAAATTCATTGAGGACGATCGAAGTGTAGATGATCAGCACTTTGCTATCTCAAGTTCTTCGAAAGTAGGCGCTACGATTGCCGATGATATAAAAAGTTCTTCTGTGGAAGCGGCTCTAGTTTCATTGGTTGTTATTTTCTTATACATCTTACTTCGTTTTCGTAAGTGGCAATTTAGTACGGCATCTATTGTTGCTACTGCACATGATGCCTTATTTGTTTTCGCGGCATTTGCTATTGCCCGTGCTTTAGGATTGTCATTCGAAATTGATCAGGTTTTTGTGGCTGCGATTCTTACGGTTATTGGTTATTCCATTAATGATACGGTAATTATTTTCGATCGTATTCGTGAAAACTTAGGAATGGGAACAAGTACCGATAGACTTAAAATATTTAACACCGCTATTAATAGCACGTTGAACAGAACGTTAATTACTTCCGGCACTACTATACTTGTTGTGCTCGCCTTATTTATTTTTGGTGGTGAAGTATTACGCGGATTTTCTTTCGCGTTGTTAGTAGGTTTTACTGTTGGTACTTATTCTTCGGTGTTTATTGCGGCACCTGTAGTATTAGATTTGGATAAGCCAGCTGATAAAATAGTTGAGCCTAAGAAAGCTATTGCTTAGGCAAGAGAATAGTATTCATTATAATTGGAAAGAGACTGCTTTATGAAGCAGTCTTTTTTTTTAAATCATTGCTTTTAATGCCTTTACTAAAACAACAAGCGCACGTTCAAAATGCCGATTGTTAGGAATGATTAAATCTGCTTGATGTTTAAGTGGTTTAATCAGTGAATCATAAACAGGCATTACGTGGTGTTGATAACGATAGAGTACATCATCTAAATCGTAACCGCGCTCTTCGTTGTCGCGCTTTATTCTGCGACTTAACTTTACATGATCTTTCGCTTCAATAAAAATTTTGAGATCTAGCTCGCGCGCTATTTCGGGAAAGTATTGTACAAAAAGCCCTTCTATAATTAATATGGGCGCTGGTTTAAAGGCTAATACAGCCGGTTTAACATTCGGGTTGTTAAACGTATACTCTTCTTTTAAAAGGGTTTCGCCTTTTTTTAGTTTAATGATATCAGCCAGTAGCTGCTCACGCTCGATGCTCCCGGGTAAATCAAAATTTTGAACACCGCGTTCGTCTGTTACTTGTGCTTCGCGCGGTTTATAATAATGGTCTTGAGAAATTAAACAGATTTCATCTGCCGAAAAGTGGCTTGATAGTTCCTGAATAAAATACGTTTTACCAGAACCGCTTCCGCCAGTAATGCCAATGGTATACGGGTAGCCCATGTGGGCAAATCTACAAAGGTGAATTTACTTATTGGGTGTTGGATACTCCAGTTTTTTTAGGTAGTGAACCAACTTGTTTACCGCAAGCGCGCGATGACTGAGGTTGTTCTTTTCTTCTAAACTCATTTCGGCAAACGTGCTGGAGTGGCCTTCTGGAACAAAGATGGGATCATAGCCAAAACCAGCGTTACCACGTTTTTCGTGAATAATTTTTCCGTGAACTATTCCTTCGAAAAACACAGGCTGTGGTGTAAGGCCGATTAACGAAATAATGGTTCGAAATCTTGCCTTTCGATTTTCAAAGGGTTTAAGGTTTTGAAGTAGTAATGCCATGTTGTCTTCATCACTTCGATGTTCACCCGCATAGCGCGCGGAGTATACTCCAGGTGCTCCATTTAAGGCTTCTACTTCCAGCCCGGTGTCATCGGCAAAACAAGGTGATTGGTAGTTGGTGTAAACGTATTCTGCCTTTTGTAAAGCGTTGCCCTCCAGTGTTTCGCTGGTTTCGGGCAACGCTTCATGGCATTGAATATCACTCAGGCTAACAATTTTTAGCGACTTAACAGCCGCGCTTACTTCGCTAAGTTTATGCGCATTGTTAGTAGCAAAACAAAGTGTCATGGGTTAATGCTAATCAATTCTAAATCGATAATCAGATTTGAATTGGCTGGTGCGATAACGGTACCGGCAGAGTTTCTGATTTCTTGTCCGCCAAAACCATAGGTGGAAGGAACATAAAATCGTGCCTTTGATCCGGCAGGCATTTTTTGAAGGCCAATTTTCAACGCATGAATATAATCAATCACCCGACTATAAAATTCGGCAGTAGGTTCTGCTTCGCCTTCATTAATTACTACCGTCTCATCAGTTAGTAGTAGTGTTTTATACTTAATTTTCACTCCGTCATACCAAGAAGGTGTGTTGCCCTCTCCGGGATGCTCTGGATCAATAACATATCGAACACCAGTTGGATCAATAGTCGCCTCAATTTCATTCGTTTCTAAGAATGCATCAATGGCAGAGATATCATCAGTTAATCGTGTTTGCCGACCCGATGAATAAACAACATTGTTGAATGTTACATCAAAAACTAGAATGGAGTTACCAGGAATACTACCTTGTCCGCTTTGCCCATAACCTAAACCAGAAGGAATATAAATTTTTGCTACTGAGCCAGCTGGTAAGGTAGTAAAAGCAACTTGCCAACCTAAGATATAGCCAGAAAGAGGACCATTTATATTTCCTTGATCAAAGGGATTTCCGCCAGAGAACAGTCTACCTACATAGTCTACATTAACGGTTTCGTTGGCATTGGCTGGTAAGCTTTCGCCCAAAACAGAAATGACCATGCGCACACCACTCGGGTGTTTTATAAACGGCACACCATCAGCCGTTAATTTGTTGTCAATTGCGGCAATGTCTTTTTGTAACTGAACTTGAGCAGAATCACCTTCATCCTTTAAACACGAACTCAACAGCGCAACCGATAATAGAAAAGGGATTATCTTCTTCATTTTCATTTTTAGTTTAATTTAAATTATTCACAGCTTCCGGTGGCTTGGTTAAAGCCTGAAGCCACCTTTAATAAGGTTACATCAAAAATTAGGATAGCATCAGGAGGAATAGCACCTGGGTATCCTTGTGAGCCATATCCCATACCCGATGGTATGTAAAAGGTTGCCGAGTCGCCAATACCTAATAAAGGTATACCTACTTGCCATCCTTGAATAACACCATTTAAAGGGAAAGAAATATTTTCGGCTTGATCGAAAACAGTACCATCTTTTAAAAACTTACCTGTGTATTTCACCTCTACACAATTTTCAACAGTTGGTTTCGCACCACCATTACTGGAATGAATAACATAACGAAGCCCGCTTGGATCTTCTTCTGCCGTAATGTTATTATCGCTTAAGTAAGTAGAAATAATTTTGGCGTCTTTACCTACCTGTCCTGCTTGTTTCTTCTCCATCATTTCGGTTTGAAACGCGCGGAACGCTTCCATTTGCATAATGTCTTTTACCTGAATGAAGTAGGTGATATTCACAGTTGAGTCAACTCCTTGAGGTATGGGGCCACCAACGATATCGCGAAAAAATTTCGTAACAGATAAGGTAAGCTTTACACTATCGCCTTTAGAAAGCATTCTAAACATTTGCACCATGCCATTCTCATCGGCCATACCGGTACTATCGGCAACCATAATGGCTGCAGGCATACCGTCTTCATGGGTGTTGTTCCAAACAGAATCTTTGGAGTCTTTTAATAAATAATCAAAAACAAGGATATCATCTTTTTTGGGCAGAACGCCATCGCCATCTTTCACCACGGTAAATTTCATACCATTTGGTGTTTCTTTTTCTTTTTGAGAGCAGGCAACCAATAAAAGCAAGGTTAATGCAATAAGTACGCGAGATATGTTATTCATTTTAGTTTTGGTTAGACAGTTTTATGATGTTAAAAGTTGTAATAGATTAATTGATTATTCGGATAGAAGTTGTTCTTTATACGCTGGTAGCAGGTCGAGAAATTTTTTCAATGCTTGATCGATCGGCAAATTCGTTTGGCCGCCAGCAGCATTTCGATGACCACCACCTTCAAAGTGAGCACGTGCTAAATCGTTTACCGAAAAATTACC
>CAYNKN010000172.1:0-6850 GCA_964397805.1 uncultured Chryseolinea sp.
TGGCAGTAGAGCTGCTGTACATTTTGCTTCAGCACTTGGTCTTGTTAATGGCCAAACTACCTTTCAGGCATACGATGGCGCCCACGAAGCTGAAATACTTGCACAGGCTATCATCCGACTACACATGCAGGATGTTACTTCGGTGAAAAAAATAGAAGATGATTACTTTATCAATACAGGTTCGCCACATTACATTAAAGTAGTAGAAAATGTAACAGACTATCCTGTCGTTGAAGAGGGTCAAAAAATCCGCTATAGCGATTCCTTCGCACCAGAAGGCACCAATGTTAACTTTATGAGCCTTTTGCCTAACAATACACTACGTGTGCGCACTTACGAGCGCGGTGTAGAAAACGAAACATTATCGTGTGGCACAGGCGTTACTGCCGCAGCATTAGCAGCTTCTTTTTTTGGTTATACATCACCCATAACCATCAAAACACTGGGTGGCGAACTTTCTATCGAATTCAAATCCAGCCATGACGGCACATTTAAAGAGATTTTTCTCATCGGCCCTGCCAAAATGGTGTTTAAAGGTGATTTGGAACTGTAATTGTTCCTTCTGAAATCTCAAAAAAAACTAACTTTAGCCCTTTGCATGCCGGGGCGTTGCCTGCATGACTGAACACTGACCTTACCCCTTTTATGTTAAAATTCATTGCCAAAATTTTCGGTACTAAATCAGAGAAAGATATTAAGTTAATGATGCCCCTGGTGGAACAAACCAAGCAGGAAGGCGAAAAACTCAAATCAATCAGTCACGATGCCCTTCGTGCTGAAACTCAGCAAATTCAGGAAACTATTAATGGGGAGTTAAAAGGCATTGACAACAAGTTGGCTGCCTTGCACGAACGGGTAACCAATGATTCTACGTTAGATATCAACCAAAAAGAAGCCGTTTTTGCGGAAATCGATGCACTGGAGGAGGAGCGAAATAAAGAATTAGAGAAGGTACTGATGAAGGTACTGCCCAAAGCTTTCGCCATTGTACGCGAAACCGCCAGGCGCTTTAAAGAAAATGAAACGATAGAAGTAACCGCCCAAGAATTCGATCGGAGGTATGCCGCCTCACACGAGAATGTTAAAATTTCTGGCGATAAAGCGCTATGGGCTAATCAATGGATAGCCGCAGGAAATTTAATGACCTGGGATATGGTGCATTACGAAGTGCAGATTATTGGTGGTATTGCTTTGCATGAAGGAAAAATTGCCGAGATGGCAACCGGTGAAGGAAAAACCTTAGTGGCTACTTTTCCGGCATTTCTAAATGCACTAGCCAGACGTGGCGTACACATCGTTACGGTAAACAACTACCTCGCTACACGCGATAGCGAATGGATGGCACCTATTTTTGAGTTTCATGGTATTCGGGTAGATTGTATCGATAAGCACGAACCTAATTCTGCCGAACGAAAAGCTGCCTATCAAGCCGATATAGTTTATGGAACCAATAACGAGTTTGGTTTCGATTACCTCCGCGACAACATGGCGCGCGATCCACAAGAGTTGGTACAACGTATGCATCATTATGCCATGGTCGATGAGGTTGACTCGGTTTTAATCGATGAAGCCCGAACACCACTTATTATTTCGGGGCCTGTTCCGCGCGGCAACGAACATGAATTTTATGATTTAAAACCCCGCATTTCTAAGCTAGTTGAAGCGCAGAAAAAAGCAGTTAACGAATACCTCACCAATGCACGCAAATTAATTGCAGAAGGCAACGAAAAAGATGGTGGCCTTTCCTTGTTCCGCGCCTATCGGGCAATGCCTAAATACAAAGCACTCATTAAGTACCTTAGTGAATCGGGCATTAAAGCTATCCTTCAAAAAACAGAAAACTATTACCTAGCCGATAACAAACGAAACATGCCAGAGGCTGATAAGCCACTGTTCTTTACCATCGATGAAAAAGATAATAGTGTTGACTTAACTGAAAAAGGTATCGACTTGATAACCGGTGAAGGTGAAGATGCAAACTTCTTTATCATGCCTGAGATTGGTACCGAGCTTAATCGATTAGAAGCCGATACTTCATTGGATGATGCCACGCGCTTTCAACGTAAAGAGGAAGTTATTCGCGATTACCAAATAAAATCACAACGCATCCACAGTGTCAATCAGTTATTAAAGGCTTATACCCTTTTCGAAAAAGATACTGAATACATTATTGTTGATGGTAAAGTAAAAATTGTTGATGAGCAAACCGGTCGTGTACTCGATGGCAGGCGTTATTCGGATGGTTTGCATCAAGCCATTGAGGCAAAAGAAAATGTAAAAGTAGAAGACGCTACACAAACCTACGCTACCATTACGCTGCAGAACTACTTCCGCATGTACCACAAACTAGCCGGTATGACAGGTACTGCCGAAACTGAAGCAGGCGAGTTATGGGATATTTATAAACTAGATGTTGTTACTATACCTACTAATAAACAAGCAGTTCGTAAAGATTATGACGATTTAGTATTTAAGACTGTACGCGAAAAATTTAATGCAGTAATTGATGAGATTGTAAAACTAACCCAAGCGGGTCGTCCTGTGCTAGTAGGTACTACATCTGTAGAAATCTCCGAGTTGGTTAGTCGCATGTTGCAAATCAGAAAAATTAAGCATCAGGTACTAAATGCTAAACAACACCAACGCGAAGCAGATATTGTAGCCGAAGCGGGTAAACCAGGAACCGTTACCATAGCCACCAACATGGCCGGTAGGGGTACCGATATAAAACTTACGCCTGAATCGCGTGCAGCCGGAGGGTTGGCCATTATTGGTACAGAACGACACGAGTCAAGACGTGTAGACCGCCAGTTGCGCGGTCGTTCCGGACGGCAAGGAGATCCAGGAACATCGCAGTTCTATGTTTCGCTGGAAGATAACCTCATGCGCCTCTTTATGCCTGAGCGTATTGCCCGAATTATGGATAAGCTTGGCCTAAAAGAAGGTGAAGTTATTCAACACTCTATGGTAACTAACTCCATCGAGCGGGCTCAGAAAAAAGTAGAAGAAAACAATTTTGGTATTCGTAAGCGCTTGTTAGAATACGATAACGTAATGAACTCGCAGCGTGAAGTAATTTACAAACGCAGAAAAAATGCATTATTTGGTGAGCGCTTAGAGTTAGATATTCTTACCATGCTTTATGATACATGTGAAGACATGGTTATCAATTCAAAAAATGCCAACGACTATGAGAGCCTTCGCCTAAATGCGTTAAGTACGTTAGGGATAGATTATGACGTAACACGGGAACAGTTTGATAAATCAGATCAATCTAAACTTACGAACGATCTTTATACCAATGCGCTGGCTCACTACCATAAGAAGAATACCTTGGTTGCTGAAAAAGCATTACCGGTAGTTCGCGATATTCATCGCACGCGAGGAGCCACAGTAGAAAACATTTTGGTTCCGTTCACTGATGGTCAGAAGCAAATTGGTGTGGCTGCTAATCTGGCAAAGACAGTAGAAACCAATAATACCGAGTTGATAAAAGCCATGGAAAAAATGATTGCACTCGCGATCATCGACCAATTGTGGAAGGAGCATTTGCGTGAAATGGATGACTTAAAGCAATCTGTTCAAAATGCAGTGTACGAACAAAAAGACCCATTACTTATCTACAAATTCGAAGGGTTTGAATTATTCAAACGCTTTATTGCCAAAGTAAATGAAGAAACAATATCCTTCTTATTAAAGGCTGATATCCCCGTGCAACAGGCAGACGAAGTACAAGAAGCACGAACTCGTAATAGAGTAAGATTAAAAGAACAAAAAGAAGAATCACAATCCTTACTTAGTGGTGGTGGACAAGCGCACCAACCAGATCGCCCACCACAGGAAAAAGTAATGCCCGTAAAGTCTGATAAATTAGCCGGTCGAAACGACAAAGTAAGCGTTCAATATCCGGATGGAAAAGTGCTGCGTGACGTTAAATATAAAAAGGTAGAGGACGACCTCATTAACAACCGCTGCATTATAATCGATTAACTATGCGCCAATACTATTCGCTAATCTGGTCATTACTACTAGTCGTTTTCATCTCGGCTTGTGCGTCCCAAAAGAAATCTTCAACGGCTACGCAAAGCTCACGTTATTCAGAAGATTTAGCTGTTTGGCGGCCAAAGGTAGAGGCGCTTAGTGATGAAACTACACCTGTAAAAAATGATGACCGAAAACAAACTACGTATGTTGAGCCTCGTTACACTGTAAACAAAAAACTGGATGCAGTATTAGATAGCATCAATCGGATAAACCTCTCGCGCAAATTTATTGATGGATATACCATTCAGGTATACGCAGGCCTCAAGCGCGAAGAGGCACTTAATACAAAAAAGCAATTAACCACAGCACTCCCTGACCTCGAATCTGAAGTATATTATGTACAACCTAACTTCCGAGTTAAAGCGGGCAAATACCTTAACCAAATAGACGCACAAAAAGATTTTATTGCCGTTAAAAAAGTGTTCCCTTCGTCAGTAATCGTTCCTGATAAAATAGCGATTAACTAATTACGTCATCACAGGCTGTGGTACATTAAGCTACTCGATAGTCTCAACGTCCAGCTACATTCTCTAACAGTTTTATAACTAGTATCACAGAAAAGTGCGATATTTTAATATATCACAGAATAATGTGATATATTTAATTAATCAATACTCGCAACATGATTAGTGTCATTACCGGAGATATTATTAACTCAACGCGTGTAACGCCTACACGTTGGCTAAAGCCGCTAAAGAAAATTCTTAGCAATTGGGGAGATACACCAAAACAATGGGAGATTTACCGCGGTGATAGTTTTCAATGGGAAATTAAAAAACCGGCTGATGCCTTGCTCGGAGCTATCCAATTAAAAGCAGCCATTAAATCGATTAAAGGTATTGATGTGCGCATGGCCATTGGGCTTGGAGATAAAAATCATGCTGCTAAAAATATTACCGAATCAAATGGAAGTGCCTTTATTCACTCTGGAGAATTAGCTGAAGAATTAAAAAAAAGAAATCTTTCTCTAGCTGTTCGAAGCCATACCGTACTCTTCGACCAAGAGATAAATTTATACTTAAAGTTAGCCTTAATTATTATGGACAACTGGACTACCAATGCAGCCGAAGCCATGCTTGTTGCACTACAACATCCGACTAAATCGCAAGAAGAATTAGGAAAGATATTAGGCATAAAACAAAACGCAGTAAGTACGCGGCTTAAGCGAGCATGCTATACGGAGATTATGGAGTTAATCGCGATGTACCAAGATAAAATAACCCGTTTATCATGATACTACTTGCCCAACTTCTACTTGCCCACTTTGTTGTAGATTTCTATCTCCAACCAAAAACATGGGTTCTTGATAAAGAAACAAAGAAACTAAAATCGCTTACGCTATACTTTCATGTAGTATTATATGGTGTAGTTACAATGCTCTTGGTTTGGGATTGGAAATTTTTTCCATGGGCGATATTACTGTCGGTGATCCATTTAATTATTGATGTACTTAAAGTAACGTTGCAAACCAAACTTACTAAAAGAGCATATTTTTTTGCTGATCAAGCCGCACACCTTGCTTCCATTTATGTGGTCTACTGTGTATACCTTCATCAGCCAATACTAACATTATCATCCTTCTCAGAACAACATTGGTACCTCTTAACTGCGGTTACGTTTTTAACGCTACCGTGTTCATTTTTCATTCGAATGTTTATTGCCAAGTGGTCGCCCGACACAGAAGAAGAGGAGCAAGAATCATTACAAGATGCGGGTAAGTATATCGGAATTCTAGAACGTCTATTTGTTTTTGTTTTTGTAATTAGTGCCCATTGGGAAGCCGTTGGGTTTTTAATTGCCGCTAAATCCGTATTTCGTTTTGGTGACTTAAAAGAATCTAAAGATCGAAAACTAACAGAGTATATTTTGATTGGAACACTACTAAGCTTTGGAATAGCGATGGTAGTAGGTATGCTATTAACAAACATAGCCCACATTTAAACCGTGGGCTATGAAATAGAAAACAAAACTGTTTAAGAAATCAATTAGTCTTTACGCAACGAATTAATCCATGCCGCAATTTTTAACGCTTCATCGCGTGGCACCTGAGGCATCGCTGCCATAGGTGTTTCATGCTCAGGCCAGTTCTTCGGCTCGGGCATATAAATTAATTGCACAATACGCTCATTACTATACTTTCGTTTGGCAATATCTACATACGCAGGACCTACTTGTCGCTTTTCAACTTGATGACACGCAGTGCACGTATTCTTTACCAATAATGGTTCAATTTCTTTATAGGTTGGTGCTGGCGAAGATTTAGTGCCGGCAGGTTTTACCACTGCGGTAGGTTTAACAACCGACATCGTACGTTTTGTACTTACTTCACTTAGCGAAAGCTTGGTGCCCTCAGGTATGCTGTTTAATGTATAGTAAGCCATTGGATGTAATACCGGTAAATTACTTTCTTTCGAACGAATGCCTGCAACATTAATTTCATGTAAATAATTAGGGCGAAGATTATCAACTACTAAACGTGCACGCAATCCATCTTCAGAAACTTTTACACCTCGTATAACTAGCTTCTGCTCATCTACAGTGGGGCTACCATAAACCGGATGATATTTATAAATGTAGCTTCTGCCCGAATACGATGCGAGATCTTCGGCTGATTTTTTATCTACCGGATAGGTAAATGTAATTTCAAAACCATCGGGCATAGCATTAACTGTTTTCATTTCCATGGGTACTTTGCCCGTCCAGACCAACCGTTGTAAGCCAGAATTTGTAGTTCCTGCAGAACCCCAACCCCGGTTTGTTTCACCAACAAATAGCGACCCATCGTTACCAAAATTCATTCGTAGTA
>CAYNKN010000173.1:0-6802 GCA_964397805.1 uncultured Chryseolinea sp.
ATACCACGACTTCGCTACACGCCATATCATAAATTTGCCAATGCGCAATGGAGTGCTGAAAGAATAGCACATGTAGAAAGCACGAATGAAAAATATGCTGAAATCGATCACGCCAAATTGCGTGAAGCGATGATTACGTGGGTAAGAAAAACCGGCAACAAAGTGTTGGTGTGCCCTGAAATGACTTATCAGGTTGAAATCATGGACGAACTATTAATTGATCCTTTACCCGATGATGTGAAGCCTTTTATTGTAAAACGTGGATATTGGCTACCCGATGAAGCAGCCTCTGTATATCAGAAGGCGGCTGCTGTATTAAGTTTCGAATGCCACTCGCCAATTATTGCTGCTGCGAATAAAACACCTTTTATGTATTTGCGACAACCAGAAGATACTATTAAAGGACAAATGTATTACGACCTCAATTTCAATGACTGGATTTTTGAAATCGATGACACAACAGGCAAACAAATTGAAGATAGACTAATGGCGATTTGGAATGATTATTCAGGTGCAACCAGTTTGTTAGTAACGAAAATGAAAAATGTTGACACTATTTATGACAAGGCCTGCCAAACCGTGGCAAAGGCATTAAAAGAAAAAAAGAAGAGTAATTAACCAGTATGTCTTACCCTAGGTCTGTAGTAACAAGAACCTGGGGTAAGATTGCTTCTTTTCGTTATCCTATCCAAAACCATTTAAGTTATCCACTCACGATTACTCAGTAACCCTTTACTGAAAATTTATTATTTCGGTTCTTGAATTTTAGTAACTTCCACCTTGCCTGCTGGTATCTGTTCACCCACAGGTAATGATACATCGACTTAATATAATCACCTCATGAAATCGAAGACCTTATTCGTAATCGTTTTATTCTGTTTATCGCTAAGCACTCATGCGCAGGTGCGTCTACCGAAAGTATTAGGCGATAACATGGTATTGCAACGAAACAAACCTATACAACTGTGGGGCTGGGCAAATGCCAATGAAAAAATTAGTGTAACGTTTAAAAAACAAACCGTAACAACCAAAGCGAATAAAAATGGCGAGTGGCGTTTGTCGTTAAAACCCGAAGTAGCCGGTGGCCCGCATCAACTTACAGTAAAAGGAAAAAACACCATCACCCTATCGAATATTTTAGTAGGCGAAGTCTGGGTATGCTCCGGACAAAGTAATATGGAATGGACAGTGCGCAATTCGAATAACGCTGCCGCGGAAATCAACGCAGGAAATTACCCGATGATTCGACACATTGCAATACCTAAATCTGTTTCCTTAGAACCGAAAGAAGATATCGTTAGTGGAGAATGGAAAGTATGTTCACCGGAAACAGTAGGCGATTTTACAGCCGTAGGTTACTACTTTGCGCGTGAACTGTTTACTGAAATTAATGTACCTATTGGTCTTATCCATACCTCGTGGGGCGGAACACATTCCGAAACATGGACTAGCCGGGAAGCCTTTGAAAAAAGTGATGCCTTTAGCGACATGATTGCGCGTATGCCAACCGTTGATTTGGATGAGTTAAGTAAACAAAAAAGTGAAGCGCTAAAAAATAAACTCGCGGCATTGGGCATTATTATTCCTCCGGCAGCAGAAGTATCCAATTGGAATCAACTTACTTATGCCGATACACATTGGAAAACCATGACCTTACCCGGATTATGGGAAAGTCAGGGACTAACCGAACTCGATGGTGTAGTGTGGTATCGCAAAAATATAACCATACCGACAGCGCTGGTTAATCAAGAAGCTAGGCTGCACATGGCTATGATTGATGATTCGGACAAAACATATATTAATGGAGTATTAGTCGGCAGTACTACCAATCAATGGAATGAGAAACGCATGTATACAGTAAAGCCCGGTATACTCAAAGAAGGTATAAACATCATCGCTGTTCGAGTTGAGGATACCGGAGGTGGTGGTGGTGTACATGGTGAGCCTACAGACTTATCACTACTAATTAAGAACACAAACATACCACTTGCTGGTAGTTGGAAGTATGCCGTGGAAAGTATTAGTCAGGGTACTGGTTCTATTGGCCCTAACAGTTATCCTACTTTGTTATTTAACGCCATGATTAATCCGATTAAAAAATATACCATTCAAGGTGCCATTTGGTACCAAGGCGAATCGAATGCTGGCAGAGCATATCAATATCAAAAAGCGTTTCCGTTACTTATTGAAGATTGGCGAACACAATGGGCACAAGGAAATTTTCCCTTTTACTTTGTACAGCTTGCATCTTTTAATGCATCGAATGGTACCAGTAAAACAGGGAGTACATGGGCTGAGTTACGCGAAGCACAAACCCGCACACTTTCACTACCGAATACTGGCATGGCTGTTACAACCGATATCGGTGAGGCTAATGATATTCATCCGCGCAATAAGCAAGATGTTGGTAAACGGTTAGCTGCCCTTGCGCTTAATAAGGTCTATGAAAAAGGTAATGTATTTAGTGGCCCACAGTTTAAATCTATGCGGGTTGAAGAAAATAAAATTCGGATCTCATTCGAACATGTAGGAGGCGGATTACTCGCTAACGATAAGTATGGTTATATAAAAGGATTTGAAATTGCTGGCAGTGATCAACGATTTGTATACGCCAAGGCTTGGATAGAAGGTGAAGAAGTAGTGGTATCTGCCAATGAAGTATCAAAACCAGTTGCTGTGCGATTTGCCTGGGCCGACAATCCAGAAGATGCTAACCTGTATAACCAAGAAGGATTTCCAGCAATACCCTTTCGTACCGATAACTGGAAAGGAATAACAGCGAGTGCTGTGTTTACGATTGAGTGAGTAAAACTCAGGCGAACGGTGTTAACAAATAGGAGTTTATTGTTAACGAACTTATTCAGCACGATTAACTACATTTAATTGATGCAATAAGGTCTGGCTTATAATGAAAACTAGTTTTACCCATGTAAGACAATCATGCACCACCCTTCTTCCTACCCCAACATTAGTTGATAGCAGTGAGTAAGGTAATCCTTCATCCACACATTTACCTCCCATTGATCAATTAATGGTTTAGTGGTTTGTGGATGCAGCACCATGTAAGGCGGTGCGCCAAACTCGGGCGTAATGGTGAAGCTTTCCTTTCCTTGTTGTTTATTCAGAGCTAAAATACGATCCCACCATGCCGTATGTTTTTCCAATGCTGCTGTCCATAGTTCTATGCGCGGATCGGGTACCTGAGGTCCTTCTGTATAACCTACTCGGGCGTGTATATGTGCCGTTGCGGCTATCGCAACTTCAACGGCTTCTGCCTGATCTTCCAAAAACGACTCGGCAGTATTACACCAGTGCGATACATCAAAGGTGATTTTTAATTGAGGTAATTTTTGAAGATATTCTTTCGTGATATGAGCAGCAAAACTCCATTTACCTCGATGTGTTTCATGAAGAATAGGAATGCCTGTTTCAGCCGTAATGGTATCAGATAGTTGAAACAATGCTAGGTTCTGCTTGAAGGTGTAGTAGTCTTTACCCGTTTGCGAATTAATAAATAGCGGTTTAGTGGCTGCCAGATTGCGTAACCGCTTTTCAAAATTTAAGGTATGTTGACTGAACTCCGCATCAATTGTTTCCCAATGTTGTGCGATAACCTGAAGCGAATATGTATTGATTAATGACACTTGCTCTTCGCGTTCTTTTTCGTTCATCGAAAAGCTCATCTCAACGCCCTGGTATCCACTGGCCACAACACGTTGTAGAAATTCTTCGAAGGGCAAATGTTCTGAACCCCAAAGCGGACAAAAAAAATTAAGTTTCACCACCTGTTATTTACGAACCAATTGATTTTCGATTTCTTCTAATGACCTCCCTTTTGTCTCCGGAATATTTCGATACACATAAATAAAATACACAAAACAAATTACCGCATGAACAACAAACGTAGTATGCAGTCCAAAATGTTCTTTTAAAATGGGGAAAGATGCTGTAGTAAAAAAGTTAGCGATCCACAAACATAAAGTAGCCAGCCCCATGGCATTGCCCCGAATACGATTCGGAAATATTTCTGATAAAACAACCCACGTAACAGGGCCTAATGTAGCGGCATAAATAGCAATAAAGCTTAACACCAAAACTAAGATAAGGTAACCTGGGGCACTGGTGTAAAACGAATAGGCTAACCCCAATGCATCGATACAAAGTAAGATGGAACCAACGAGTAATAACTTTCTTCTACCAACCCGATCGATAAAAAAAATAGCAATAAACGTGAACATAAAATTGATAACACCAATGATGACTGCTTGTAAGAAAGCTTCTTCTGCCGCTACACCGGCTTGTTGAAAAATTACAGGGGCATACGAGAACAAAGAATTTTGTCCACCAGCCTGCGAGAACACAGCCACCATAGCACCAATAAAAACAATATGCCATACATCGGCCTTGAAGAGATCACGCACATTTTCTTTAATGGCCATAGCAAAACTTTTTTTGATCATGGCTTCTTCTGTAGCAGCATAACGCGCACCGCCTACTTTATTTAATACGCGAAGCGCTTCAGCATTTTTATTTTTTACGATTAACCAACGTGGACTCTCCGGAACAAAAAATAATCCGCCAAAAAATAAAAGTGATGGAATAGTCTGTGACGAAAACATCCAACGCCAATTGTTAACTCCACTGTTTAACAAAACATAGTTTGATAAGTAGGCCAACAATAAACCCGATACAATGGCCAGTTGATAAAATGAAACTAACCGCCCGCGCATAGAAGCTGGAGCTACTTCAGCAATGTACATGGGGCAAACCAATGCCGCTACACCTACGGCAACACCACTGAGTATGCGCGCTATGATAAACACATCAAAGCTCGTTGCCCAACCGGTGGCAAGACCTGTAGCGGCAAACAAAAAAGAACAAAATAACAAAACCTTCTTCCGCCCGATAGAACTACTCAACTTTCCGGCAAGCAAAGCTCCCGCGGCTGCACCTAAATTAATACAACCCACCGCCCACCCGGTGCTGGTCTCGCTTAAATTAAAGTACGCTGTAAAAAAAGGTACCGTTCCTGAGATAATCACCAGATCGAATCCAAACAAAATACCTCCTAATGCCACTACTGCACAAAGTATATAAATATAAGGTGTATTGTATTGAATGTTAGTTGTTGTTGCATCGTTTACTTCCTGGTGTAGAATAACAACTGCCATAATATTGGTTAAAAAAGTAACTGCCTAATGAAATAGATTTAAACCAGCGGACACATGAGTAACGTTACCTACTCAAAAAAAACGAATCGAAATGTATCTAAGCTTTTACACCAGCTTCCCAACCAGTTTCTTTAAGAGCCGGATCGTTCTCTTTTTTTAAGAAGTCGGCATTGGATAATGACTCTGCATCCCATTTTAAAATAGCTTCATCGGGAACAACATCTACCGGTGTCTTCCAAGATGTAGACGTTTCGTTGTAAGCCAAATTAGACTGTGAAGAATAACACGAAATCATTGACCATCGCGGATACTCAGATAAGTTGGCTTCCGAACGATGTAATAAATTACTGTGAAAAAACAAGGCATCACCCGCCTCTAATTCGGCATAGACTAACTCCATTGTTTTTAAGGCATTTTCTACCATCACTGCATCGGCTCCTACTTGCTCGCCTGAAAAGCCATGATTCACGCGTCCTAATTTATGGGAGCCTTTAATTACCTGAAGGCATCCGTTTTCTTTATTTGCTTTCGTGAGGGCGATCATTACACTGAGTAATTGATCGGGAAACATAAACTGATTTTTATACCAATATCCATAGTCTTGATGCCACTCCCACGCACCGCCTACACGCGGCTCCTTCTGCATCAACTTAGAATGAAAATGACAAACCAGTGCATCGCTGTCTAATAATTTTGCCACCGAATTAACCATTCGTTCACTACGTGTTAAGTAGCCAAACACATCATTGCCCGGCTTAAACCACAACGACAATTTTGATTTCTTGCCAGATTGATCATCTACTTCAATGGCATTTTTTCGCATGGCATTGTCTTCTACCGCTACAGTGTAGAGTTTATCAATTTCGGGTTGAGTACAGAAGTTTTTAATCAGCACATAACCATCTTGATGGAACTGTTTAATTTGCTCGGGAGTCAATCGGGATGTATTCATAATGGATTTAGTAAAGGTGCAAATAACCGAATCCCGAAATCGATTACTACGTCAAAACTGATCATAAATGATACTATTCTATCATTAATTTTCTACCTTTGCCACATTCCTAAACATAAATGTTGAATTCTTGAAACCTGTATTAGAACATTTGCCACTCCAGCCAGAGGAGTCGTTTGTGGTGAAGTCTTTTAACTATCCCTACTACCCTACGCCTTGGCATTTCCATCCGGAATATGAGCTTGTACTGGTAGTAGCAAGTAACGGCAAGCGGTTTATTGGCGATGCGGTTTCTGATTTTAAGTCGGGTGACCTTACTTTTCTGGGTCCTAACCTACCACACTTATACCGCAACGATACGCCCTACTACGAACAACGCGATTCATCGCTTCGTGCAAAATCCATCGTTGTCCATTTTAGAGAAGCTACATTTGGATCTTCTTTTTTTTCATTACCTGAAGCGAGAAACTTACAGAGTCTTTTTTCAAAATCAAGGATGGGACTCGATGTGTTTGGTGAAACACGCGAAGTGATTACAAAAAAATTGCATGAACTTTTAACGCTACGCGGATTTCAGCGGATCCTTGCTTTATTAAATATTCTAAACCTACTGGCTGAGTCGACAGATCTAAAATCGATTTCAAAAACGTTGGTAGAAGGTAAAAATGAAATGGAGTCA
>CAYNKN010000174.1:0-6786 GCA_964397805.1 uncultured Chryseolinea sp.
CAAAATCCAACGATTTAAAGGCTAGTTTACTTTCAATCGGATCGGTCTCCAGGTTAATTTCCTGATCGCCATCCATATAAAAAATTTCTTCAATGCGAAAAAAATCATCGCCTTGAATAATCAGTAAGTAATTGCGCTTGTTTATTAAACTAAAATTAAACGACCCATCGGCTCGTAAAAATTTAGGCGCTACTTCTACACCTTCATCTAAATCAATAACAGAGACAATACCTGTAAATGGTTTTTTAGTTTGTGAATTAATGAGTGTTCCTTTTAACGTAGTAATGGCTTCTGGCTGCGCTTCCATCGGCACTGGAAACGAGTGGAGATCAAGATTAGCCGGATCGTCATCGGCAGAGCGTGCATAGTATAAATTTTTTGATTGCGAATCGATGGTAAAATAGTATTCGCTTCCATCGCCATTTACGAGCGGCCCGATATTTTTCGGTTCACCCCAAACTTCTCCTTGTTTGTATGATTTATAAATGTCAAAATCGCCAAAGCTTAACGGGTGCCCGTTCGAACTAAAGTAAAGTACATTAAACTTGTGGTGAAAGAATGGGCTTACTTCAAAACCTCTTGTATTAATAATGGGTCCCATATTTACAGCGGCTTTCCACTGCCCTTTACTATCTTTTACAGAATAGTAAATATCGGAGTTTCCAAATCCACCGATCCGATCTGACGAAAAGAATAACGTATCTCCCGAGTGCGAAAGGGAGGGGTGTGAATCCCACGCTATGCTGTTAATGTTCGGCCCTAAGTTTTTAACATCACCCCATGTACTATCTGCTCGGAGCTGCGCCACAAAAATATCGCAGCTACCATACGAGTCGGGCGATTGACATCGTGCAAAGTATAGTTGTTTGCCATCTAAACTTAGGCAAGCAGAACCTTCATTGTAAGGAGTATTAATATTTTTAAACTCTTCGGCAAAATCCCAGGTCCCATCATCGCGTTGCTTCGTATAAAATAAATCTTCGTTATAGGTACGCTTCACCGGATCGATGTGCATATTTCGTTTGGACGTAAACAGTAGAATGTTGTCTACATTACCAATGGTGGGTCCATAATCTTCTTTGGGTGAGTTTACGGCATAACCCATATTGAGCAACACCCCGTGTGGAGGACGAAGCGTATCAATCTCTTTGCGATAAGCTACCAGTTCATAATACTGATCAATCGGTACATATAAGTCTTTATCCTTTTTGTTTAAGGTATCAAACTCACTTAATATTTTTTTTCGGTCGAATGCTGCAGGATGATGCTTCAGCATAAGCTTGTAGAGTAGCACGGCTTCTCCGGGTGGTCCATGTTTCTCTGAAACTCGGGCAAAGTCCCAGAGTAATTGTATATCGGCAGAGAAATTTTCTGATCCGAAATTTTTAACATACGCTTTTAATAAGGTGTGTAATTGTTGATCATCGCCTGTAGTCGCAATCGACTTAATGCGTTGCAGCTTGGCCTCATCTTTATAGTATTTTAAACTACCAACGTTGGGGAAAACAAAAATGTCAGATTGGCTGTAGCTTGTCAGACTATCATTGAGTTGCACCACGCCACCTTTCTTAAACCGTTTGTCAGGCTTTTGAGCAAGGAGCGAAACATTTACCAACAGCCAAAATGCTGTAATGAAGATAAAAAAGTAGGTTTTCACAGAACCTTTGTTTGGTAAAAATTATGCCAACGGATTAAAGTTGACACAATTTTGCTTCTTTTACAACTCTCTTGGCACTACTATTGTCCTTTAGGCACCCCTATTGATTTTACAGCGCCTTGAGTTCAGGGCGTGTCAGTTTGACATTGTTTACTATGTTTAAAGCACTGCCGATACAACTTGTACAAGAAGAATCTGAAGATTTAATTCAGCTTATTAACCCCGAGCAAGACTCGGACTTAAAGCCTGAAGATTTACCAGCCGATCTTTCCATCCTTCCCATAAAAAATACCGTACTTTTTCCGGGTGTTGTTATACCCATTACCGTAGGTCGACAAAAGTCGATTAAGTTGGTAAAGAAGGCGTATCAGGGAAATCGAATTATTGGTGTAGTAGCTCAGAAAAATTCGCTTGCCGAAGAACCTACTATTGAAGATATATACCGAACAGGTACAGTAGCACGCATCATTAAAATGCTCGTGTTACCCGATGGCAATACAACCATTATTATTCAAGGCAAAAACCGATTTAGCATTACAGAGTTTTTGCAGGAAGATCCGTACCTCACTGCGCGTATTGAATTGCAGCCAGAGCCTATTGTAACTGCTGTTCAAAAAGAAGCAAAGGCACTTGTTCAATCTTTAAAAGATGCTGCAACAAAAATATTAAAGCTCAATCCAGAAATTCCTATTGAAGCACAAGTTGCGTTAGATAATATTTCGAGCATGTCTTTCTTAATTCACTTTTTGGCATCGAACTTAAATGTAGAGGTGGCTGAAAAGCAACGTATTTTAGAAACACAAGACTTAACCGAACGGGGTACGTTGCTTTTGCAACACATGTTAAAAGATATTCAAATGTTGGAGATCAAACATGAAATCCAACGGAAGGTGCATACGGATATCGATCAGCAACAGCGCGATTATTTTTTACGCCAACAAATAAAAGTTTTACAAGACGAGTTGGGGTATGATGGCCCTGATAAGGAAGTAGAAAAATTACGTAAGCGTGCCGAAACAAAAAAGTGGCCAGCTACAGTAGGTGAGCATTTTGCTAAAGAGCTAGATAAATTAATGCGCATTAATCCGATGGCAGCGGAGTATCCGGTAGCGATGAACTACGCTGAGTTTATGTTGGATTTGCCTTGGGGAGAATTTACGGTAGATGATTTTGATTTAACACGCGCTAGAAAAATTCTAGATCAAGATCATTTCGGACTCGAAAAAGTAAAGACGCGAATTTTAGAATACCTCGCAGTACTTAAACTGAAGCAAGATATGAAAGGCCCCATACTGTGTTTGTATGGTCCTCCGGGTGTTGGAAAAACTTCGTTAGGAAAATCGATCGCCAAAGCACTTCAGCGCAAATACATTCGCATGTCGTTAGGCGGTGTGCACGATGAAGCCGAAATACGCGGTCATCGTAAAACATACGTAGGGGCGATGCCCGGAAAAATTTTGCAAAACATAAAAAAGTCACAAACCTCTAATCCGGTTTTTATTTTAGATGAAATCGATAAACTGAAATCTGATTTTCGTGGCGATCCTTCATCGGCTATGTTAGAGGTATTGGATCCTGAACAAAATAATACATTTGGTGATAACTACCTGGAGGTAGAGTACGATCTATCGAAGGTGTTATTTATTGCTACAGCCAATTCATTAGACACCATTCATCCGGCCTTGCGCGACCGCATGGAAATTATTGAAGTAACCGGCTATACGTTAGAAGAGAAAGTAGAGATTGCTGTAAAGCATTTAGTGCCCAAGCAATTAAAAGAGCACGGACTCAAACCGTCTGATGTAAAAATCAGTAAGGCTTCGCTAGCAAAAGTAATTACGAGTTATACGCGCGAATCGGGAGTACGAAACCTAGAGCGTAAAATTGGTACGTTAGTGCGCAGTGTGGCCAAGGCAGTGGCGATGGAAGAAGCCTTCGACAAAACCATTACGGAAGAAACTGTTCGTAAGGTATTAGGCGCAGAAATTTTTGATGAGGAGTTATACCAAGGAAATGATATTGCCGGAGTAGTAACCGGTTTAGCATGGACGCAGGTAGGTGGTGAAATTCTTTTTGTTGAATCAAGTTTAAGCAAGGGAAAAGGTATACTAACCTTATCGGGTCAGTTAGGCGATGTCATGAAAGAATCGGCTGTAGCGGCCTTATCGTACCTAAAGTCTAATGCAGAAACATTAGGTGTAGACTATCGACTATTTCAGCAATACGATTTACATGTGCATGTGCCTGCGGGTGCTGTTCCGAAAGATGGACCATCAGCCGGTATTACTATGTTTACTTCGCTGGCTTCTATTTTTACACAGCGAAAAGTAAAATCGAAACTGGCTATGACAGGTGAGATTACACTCCGCGGAAAAGTACTCCCGGTAGGTGGCATCAAAGAAAAAATATTGGCGGCTAAGCGCAGCGGCATTAAAGAGATTGTGCTGAGCTCAAAAAATAAACGCGATATCGATGAGATTGAGAAGCACTATATTAAAGGACTCGTATTTCATTTTGTGGATACAGTAGATGATGTACTGAAAGTGGCCTTATTAAAAGATAAAGTAGCCTTGCCGATGAAGTTTGCTTTTACCGAACAAAAAGTAACTATTGAGTAAAGCGCGTCAGATCAAACAGTAGATGCGAAGGTAATGGGTAAGATAATTTTTGCACCAGCAGATTTTAATTAGATTGGAGAACTATCAAATTTGCATACGCTACCGATTTCATGCGAAAAATTGCTCTTGTTTACCTGCTGTGCTGCTCAACCTTCGCTACTTTTGGGCAGTCTGGAATTACGCAATCATTCAGTTTTTTACGAATACCCGCATCGGCTCGTTTAGCCGGACTTGGTGGTGTGAATACATCGCTGGTACATCGCGATGTTAATTTCTTTTTTTCAAATCCGGCATTAGTAGGTGATACCTTAGTGGGATTTGCCTCTATTAACTATCAGTTTTATGTAGCCGATGTCGGACATTCGTCTGTAGCCTATGCGCATAAATTTAAAATGATCGGAACAGTGGCATTTGGTGTTCAACATATGCGCTATGGTACGCTTACAGGTTATGATGATGCCGGACAAGAGATCGGAGATTTTTCTTCCGGAGAAACCGCGCTGGTAATTAGTAAAAGCCATCAACTCAATAATTTTACACTTGGGGTAAGTCTTAAACCAGTTTTTTCATCATTGGCCGGTTATCGAGCAAATGCCTTGTTAATGGATATCGGTGGTGTATTCACACATCCTGAAAAAGAACTTTGGGTAGGACTCGCAATCAAAAACGTGGGTTTTTTATTTTCAGAATACTCCGCCACTAGCAATACGCGTATTCCATTTGATGTTCAGGCAGGTGTCAGTTTTAAGCCAGAACACATGCCGTTGCGCTTTTCTATCACTGCGCAAAACATAGCAACACGTAATTTATTGTATAACGACCCTGCCTCCAGCGGGCAGTCAGCATCATTTGCAAAGCGTGTAGCCAGTAGGTTTACGATTGGTACAGAGGTATTACTACATCGAAATGTCACGGTGCTGCTTGGGTATAACTACTTGGCTCGACAAGAGTTAAAGCTTGACAATACCGGTGGAGGTGCTGGTATTTCCATGGGTTTCTCAGCTCAGATAAAGGCAATTGAATTTATTTTTAGTCGTAGCGCTTATGCTATTGGTAATGCGGGTTATACCTTTACCGTTTCCAGAAATCTAAACACTTTAATAAGACGCAATTAATTATATGGACACTACTTATTTAACGCCCAAGCAGATTGTTGAGGAACTTGATAAATATATTATTGGGCAGTATGAAGCAAAACGAAATGTAGCCATTGCGTTGCGAAATCGCTGGCGCAGAATGAATGTAAAAACTGACATGCAAGGTGAAATTGTACCCAATAATATTTTAATGATTGGTGCTACCGGTGTGGGTAAAACAGAAATAGCCCGAAGACTTGCCAAAATTGCCGATGCACCATTTATAAAAGTGGAGGCTTCTAAATTTACTGAAGTCGGTTATGTAGGGCGTGATGTAGAAAGTATGGTACGCGATCTGGTGGAGCAATCGGTAAACATGGTGAAAGCCAGTAAAAAAGAAGAAGTAAAAGAACGAGCGGCACAAGCGGTAGAAGAAATTATTTTGGATGCACTTATTCCACCACTTCGCGAACAGCAGCGTAATACAGGTTTTGAAACCGGAGCAGCAGATCAAGCTACAATACCCGGATCGGATGCAGAGTTAAACGAGCGCACCCGAAATCACTTTCGCCAAAAAATTAAAGATGGTGAAATGGATGATCGTAAAATAGAAATCAACATTAAAGGCGGTGGCGGTTCGAATGTAGGGATGATTGGCGCTGGCATGATGGATGAAGTATCCATGATGAACTTACAAGAAATGCTTAGTGGCATGATGCCCAAGAAAAGTAAAAAACGAAAAGTAACTGTAGCGGAGGCGCGTATTATTTTGTTGGAAGAAGAAGCGGCCAAGTTGATTGACATGGATGAGGTGAAGGAAGAAGCGATTAAGCGTGCCGAAGATGCCGGTATTATTTTTATTGATGAAATTGATAAAATAGCCTCAGGTGGAAAAAAGGGTGGGGGTGGCCCCGATGTTAGTCGAGAAGGTGTTCAGCGCGATTTACTTCCTATTGTTGAAGGAAGCACAGTCAATACAAAGCATGGTGTTATTAAAACCGATCATGTGTTGTTTATTGCCGCAGGTGCTTTTCATGTTTCGAAGCCATCCGATTTAATTCCTGAATTACAAGGGCGTTTCCCCATTCGCGTGGAGTTAAGCAATCTCACACAAGATGATTTTGTGCGTATTTTAAAGGAACCTAAAAATGCATTAACCAAACAATATCAAGCCTTATTCGAATCAGAAGAAGTAACGGTATCGTTTACCGATGAAGCTATTTACGAGATTGCACACACCGCTTTTGTGATAAATGCAGAAGTAGAAAACATTGGTGCAAGAAGATTACATACTGTAATGAGTAGACTACTCAATGAATTATTATTTGATGTACCCGATAAGGTAAGTGCAAATACTGCTATTTCGGTTTCAGCAGAAATGGTGAAGGAAAAATTAGATGGTATTGTAAAAAATAAAGATTTAAGCGAATACATT
>CAYNKN010000175.1:0-6771 GCA_964397805.1 uncultured Chryseolinea sp.
GGCAGGTAGAATGCCACACACTAAATCTGTCATGGCATACATATCTTCATGAGGTTCACCTACCGAAAGGCCGCCAATAGCATTTCCAAATTGGTTTTGGGAGGCAATAAACTCAGCCGATTGTTTACGGAGATCAGTATAAACACTTCCTTGTACAATGGGGAAGAGTACTTGTTCATAGCCGTAGCGTGGTTCCGTTTCGTTTACACGATGGATGCATCGCTGAAGCCATCGGTGGGTTAGGTTCATGGAATTTTTTGCGTAGTCGTATTCGCAGGGATAAGGAGTACATTCATCAAAGGCCATAATAATATCGGCACCAATAGTGCGCTGAATATCCATTACTCCTTCTGGAGTAAAGGTATGGGTGGAACCATCGATATGCGATTTAAAAACTACACCTTCTTCTTTTATTTTTCGATTGGCGCCCAGCGAGTAAACCTGATATCCACCACTATCGGTAAGCATGGGTTTAGTCCAGCCATTAAAGCGATGGAGCCCCCCAGCTTTTTCCAGTAACTCCATGCCCGGACGCAAGTAGAGGTGATAGGTATTTCCTAAAATTATTTCAGCTTGAATATCGTGAAGTAGTTCGCGTTGATGCACGGCCTTTACAGATCCCGCGGTTCCTACCGGCATAAAGATAGGGGTGTGTATTTCGCCATGATCGGTTTGTAAAATGCCTGCACGGGCATTCGATTTAGGGTCTTTGGCCGATAGGGTAAATTTCATGCAAAGAGTTGGCTAGTAGATAAATTCACTGGGTCGCAAAAATACGCGAAGCAATTATATATCCATTACCCGATTTCCAGTATGCTAATTGGATTTAGTGAATTCCAGATGATAGATACGATTGTACATTTTGTTTGCTGATGATTTCCAATGGGAATAGATCGGTTTCCGGAGCAGATTTCTTAAACATTAAATGATTAACCAAATGACTGATCGCTAAAAAAGCTTGTCGTTTTGGATTTTGATTGATTAAAAAATCGATCACACCCGATCTTAAATGAATTAAATTTTCTTCTAAAATATCATAACCCACCAAACGAATATGTTCTTTATTATGCGATTTTAAAAGGGAAGCGGCTAGCGCTGTGCCGTGCGAAGTACTAACGAATACACCTTTTAGGTTTTTAGTGTCCAACAACTCAACCATTGAAGTTGTAAATCCCGGAGCGTCTGTATGCAGGTTAGCTGAGATCACCGAAAAAGTTTGATTATGTTCATTGAAGTACTGCCGAAAGCCCTTCTCTTTTGCTAACAAGTGAGGGGAGTCTTCCAGGTCTTCATTTAAATGCACAATCGCAAAGGTAGCTTGTTGAGCATGCCCAAAACTGGCCAGTTCAGCACCAACCCGGCCACTCTGCTCTAGATCCTGCCCAATAAAACTCAGTGGGTTTACTTCTGCAATTTGCGTATTGAAGAGTACGTATGGAATTTGCTGCTCTTGATAAACCTGAAAAGCCGGCACTGACTCATTATAAAAAATAGGGGCTATTACAATACCATCTGGGTTAGAGGTAGCTGCGTTTTTGGCAATATGAAGAAACTGATCTTTTTTAGTTAAGTCGAAAAAGTGAGGCTCAATTACTACCCCATACTGCTCCCACTCAGCTTGTGCTTGTATAAGTCCGAGGTTTGATTGTGCCCAATATTGATCCAGGGTAGGATCAGGAACAATGGCGGCAATCTTATAATTTTTATTAGAGCCTAACGTGCGGGCTAATAAATTGGGCTTGTAATCTATCTGTGCTAAAACCTGATTTACTTTTTGGAGTGCCTCTGGCGATACGCGGCCACGATTATGCAATACACGGTCTACTGTGCCTACAGAAACACCGGCTAATTTCGCGATGTCTTTTATGCGGATGTTTTTTCCTAAGTCCATGCTTCAAATGAATACATTTTTGATGTAAATGCGAAGTTTATGAGGAGAATCGTTCTGCTAATTTTTTAAATGTGTACGAACACATTGAGTTTTATGGCTGTTTTTGGTTTAAGTTAGGAGAATTTGAGGGCTGGTTTGACATGAAATCGATCTTTTACTTTCTACCTGCCAATCACGGAAAACCAACTTTGCGTTAAGCCATTATTCGGAAGAAGAATTCAATTGTCGGATAATTTTCACTGCATTACCGTATTTACTTTCAGGGTTCAGCCTGACTTCTATCTTTGCAGTGAACACATAATCCATCACTTCCTTGCACGTTTTAGTTGTTGTTTTCTTTATAGCCGCAGGCCTTCAGTTCATTTATTTTATTGTGTTTTTGGCAGCCTTTGGTAAAAAACGAAAGTTAGCAGAAAATCCGCCCTTACCTGTTTCGGTAATTGTTTGTGCACATGACGAAGAGGTTAACTTACGCGAGCTAATTCCCGAATTACTAGCGCAAGATCACCCCGAGTTTGAAGTGATTATTGTTGATGATCGTTCGAATGATGCCACATTTGATTTCTTATTGGAAGAAACAAAAAAGGATCATCGGTTGCGCATGGTTCATGTTAATCGCACTCCCGAGCATACCAACAGTAAAAAGTATAGCATTACACTGGGTATAAAGGCCGCAAAATATGAATGGATATTACTAACCGATGCCGATTGCAGGCCACAAAGCAAACAATGGATACATACCATGAGTAAGCAATTTGCTGCGGATAAAACTTTTGTGATCGGCTACTCGCCCTATCAAAAGCAGGGTGGACTTTTAAATGCATTCATTCGCTTTGAAACGTTACTTACGGCTATTCAATACTTCTCGTTTGCGTTATGGGGCAAGCCGTATATGGGCGTAGGTAGAAATCTGGCCTATCGAAGATCGTTTTTTTTAGAGAAGAAAGGTTTTAATACTTTCTTAAGTATTACCGGAGGAGACGATGACCTTTTTGTAAACCAACATGCGCGGACAGCTAATGCTGCTGTGTGCTTAGAGAAAGAATCGCACATGCTTTCATTTCCGAAGCAAACATGGAATGCTTTTTTCAAACAAAAAATAAGACACCTATCAGTAGGAAAATATTATCGATTCAACCATCGTTTGTTGTTGGGTCTATTATCGCTTAGTTGGTTAGTTACGTGGTGGCTCGGTATACCCTTAGTTTTTTTTACAGAAGATTATTGGATCATTGGAATTTTACTAACCCGCACACTCTTTTTAACGTTAGTCGTGCAGGTAGCCACTAATAGATTAGGCCAGCGCTTCGAAGTGTGGTTGGTACCGGTTTTAGATTTTATATATGCGTTTTATTATCTTGTCACTGGCCTTGTTGCGCTACGATCAAAAAAAGTACAATGGAAGAATTAGAAAGCCGGTTTTCAACTAAAGCTTTAGAGGACTTTCGTCTGATTGACATTGCCGTAGATGGTGATGACAAGGCTTATGCAAAATTATTGCAGCGTTACAAACGGCCGGTGTACCACATGATTTTAAAAATGGTGCGCAACGTGGATGATGCTGAAGATCTCACAATCGAATCTTTTGCAAAGGCCTTTCGCAGCTTACATCGGTTTAAGAAAGATTTTACCTTTAGTACCTGGTTGTTTCGTATTGCAACCAATAATACCATCGATTTTATTCGCAAGAAAAAATTGAATACACTCAGTATCGAGAATACCTATACCGATGATGACGGTCAATCAGTAGGCATCGATGTAGAAGATGAGAACTTAAATCCGCAAGAAGAAGCCATCAAAATCCAAAAGGTTGAACTCATTCAATTGTTTGTGGATAAACTTCCACCTAAGTATCAAAAATTAGTTCGATTGCGATACTTCAATGAGTTATCGTACGAAGAGATTGCTGTGGAGCTTGAGGCTCCATTAGGTACAGTTAAAGCTCAGCTTCATCGCGCCCGTGAGTTGATGTTTGAAATGGTTAAAAATAAGCGCGATCACATTTAACAACTTACCTACTTTACAGATCATTACCCAGTGGAAAACGCAGCCATTATTTTTCGATATTTTCCGGATTTGACAACGGAGCAACGCAATCAGTTCAATCAACTATTGCCTTTATACAAAGAATGGAATGAAAAAATTAATGTGGTTTCTCGTAAGGATATTGATAACCTATACATAAACCATGTTCTGCATTCGCTGGGTATTGCAAAGGTGTTATCCTTTAAGCCCGGTTCTTCGGTGTTAGATGTAGGTACTGGCGGAGGATTTCCGGGTATACCACTCGCTATACTTTTTCCTGAAACACAATTTCATTTGGTTGATTCTATTGGGAAAAAAATAACCGTAGTAAATGGGGTGGCCGAAAGCTTACAATTAAAAAATGTTCGAGCGGAACAAATTCGTGCTGAGCAACTTCCTGGTGAGTACGATTTTATTGTGAGCCGAGCGGTTACTCGATTAAAAGAATTTTATCAGTGGATTCATAAAAAAGCAAAAAAGCAATCAGTCCATGAACTCTACAATGGCATACTCTATTTGAAAGGTGGTGATTTGGAAGAGGAATTGAATGAGCTAAAAAAACCATATCAGCTTTTTAACCTACCCGATTTCTTTCAAGAAGATTTCTTCGAAACAAAAAAAGTGGTGTATGTACCACTTTAAGATGTATTCGAAAATTACACTATTCGCCACCACTACATTTTTTCTGTTGGGTGATTAACGTGATAAGGCTAATCGCTCTTCATTGGTTAAATGAAGTTCTTGTGTGATAAGTGTAGTAGTAGGTCGCAGTATAACAAATAAAACAAGAATTACCCCCACAACACCAAAGGGCAACAGACTACCTGTAACAATGGTAATGATACAGGCTACGAAGGCAGGTATTTCAATGATGGCGGTGCGAACAATGGCGGCCAATAAAAACTTTTGAAGTTTAGCTGGTAAGGGTAGGGTTGCATCAATTCCAACTACAATTTTTCGAAAAATAAAATGTGCTCCAGTTAAGGTAATGATTAATATTCCTGCGAGCACATAAAGAAGTAGCTGTGTCAACTCATGATCAATATTCTCTTGATTTCGCATGGCCATGGCAATACCACTAAATACAATGACCACCATAGCTTGTGCGCCATACATGATGTTAAGTTGAAGAAGATATTGCTTGGGTGAATTCATGATTTTTTTAGTTATAACTCGAACTAATTTTTTATTGATGCTACATTAAAGTATCCCTAAGTAAAATATTATTTCTTTAGTGGAGGATAACATATAACTAGAAATTATTTTTTGTGATTAGGGTATGCATGATCTCGAATGTTTTTTGTTTTAAGGTTGCCAGATCGGCATAAGCCGGATCGGTTATCGGTATTTCTGGGGCGACTAGTATTTTAATACGACCTGGTTTTAACCGAATGGTTCCAGGAGGCATAAGTTTACCGGCACCAATTACTACCATAGGTAAAATGGGTTGTTGTGTATCAATCGCAATTCGAAAGGCACCATCTTTAAAGGGTTGAAGAATTTCTTTAGTTCGGTTTTGTGTGCCTTCAGCAAACAAGAGTATTGAGATGCCATCTAACAATACTTCCTTTAATTTTTCTAAACTTTTCCTCCGACTTTCTCCGCTGGTGCGATCAACAATAATGGTAGCCGTTTGTGCGATCCATCCAAATACCGGAATTTTTAATAACTCCTTTTTGGCCATCGGTCTAAATTCTCCGGGAATAATCATTCGGATGCCGGGGAGATCTAAAAATGAAGTATGATTACTTACATAAATGTATGCTTGATCTTTTCGGAAATTCTCCTGACCATAAAAATCATAGCGAATAAAAGTAAGCATGCTAAATACCCACGACCATATCCAAAGAAATGAATAGCCAATCCAACTAAATTTTTTGCCTAACAAAAATGGTAGTGTAAGACCGGGCAGAAAAATTATCATGAATACGGTAAAGACCAGAAAGACCCAAATGGTATACAGCTTAAGTAGGATAGTTTGTAGAATTTTCAAGGGAATGCGTTAATGAATTATTTTGGAAAGTTCTTAAAGTTTACGAAAGATGCAAAGGGTAACTTATCAAGCGAAAGCCACTAACAGCAGGGTTTTCTATCCTACTATTAGTGGCTTGTTTGTGTAACAGTAAAACGCGACTACGAAAAGTATTTAGTAACACCCGGTGTAGCAATGGGGTATAAGCCATTGGCATCGGGCAATATAGGAGGCTGCGCATCAAACGCATATTTTGTTGGCATAATATCAATACCCGATGTGATGGCTTTCTCCCAGTCTATCACTTCTCCCGAGTAAGTTGCCATTCTACCCATCACGGCTGTCATGGTTGCTTTTGCACCATTTTCGGCATCGGCATATTTATACTCTCCTTTAGCAAGGGCAGCAAATAATTCGTCATGTTCAGTTTGATATGGGTTGTTCTCGCCTTTCTTATCGAATTTATAAAGTGATTTTCCTTTATGAGAAATTTCTGCTGCACCACATTTTACCACGCCTTTTGTACCTACAAGCATTTCGTCAACAATGGCATAGGTTCCTTTTATATGTCGGCATTGGCTATTGAGAATACTACCATCGGCATAGTGGAATTCTACAAAATGGTGATCGTAAATTTCGCCAAAGTCTTTTCCGTTGCGCACCTGGCGACCACCCATACCTTGCGCCTTTACCGGGTATGCACCCTTAAACCAGTTCATTACATCGATGTTATGAATGTGCTGCTCGTTGATATGATCGCCACATAACCAATTGAAGTAATACCAATTGCGCATTTGATATTCCATTTCGGTTTGTCCGGGTTTGCGCGGGTTCACCCAAACACCATCGTTATTCCACCATACTTGTCCGGAAGTAATGTCGC
>CAYNKN010000176.1:0-2157 GCA_964397805.1 uncultured Chryseolinea sp.
ATTGGGAGCGCAAACTTACAAAGTGTTTTTCAATATTCACAAATCAATATTCGTCAAACTCAATTTTCAATTTTGCTGTTGTGTTTGCTGGTTATCGTGCTTATTCTATTTTTGCCAACCTTTTTAGAGTTTATGAATCAGGAAAATAATGTGCGCTGGGTAGATCAGATTTCAAAAGAACTTTCGCTTCCCTTAAAAAATGTTCAAGCCGTAGCCGACCTACTTACTGAAGGTGGTACAGTACCCTTTATTGCTCGGTATCGCAAAGAGCTCACGGGCAGTTTAGACGAGGTGATGATCGCTACAATTCGCGATCGCATGGAGCAGTTGCGTGAGTTGGACAAGCGCAGAGAATCAATTATTACTTCTGTTGAAAAGCAAGGTAAGTTAACGCCCGAAGTAATGTCACTTATTGTAGGTGCAGAAACCTTAGCCGAATTGGAGGATGTTTACCTACCCTACAAACCCAAGCGAAAAACACGAGCCAGTGTTGCGCGTGAGAAAGGACTGGAGCCGTTAGCGCAAAAAATATTTGAGCTGCAAAATCTATCTATTACCTCAGCGGCTGGTTCCTTCATTGATACAGAAAAAGGAGTAGCGTCAGCTGAAGAAGCGCTAGAAGGTGCCCGAGATATTATAGCCGAATGGATTAATGAAAATCAGGAAGCCAGGAAGCGTGTCCGTGAGCGATTCTGGCAAGAGGGTCTTATTGAAGCACGCGTTCTAAAAGGTAAAGAAGCTGAAGGACAGAAATATAAAGACTACTTCGAGTGGTCTGAGCCCATCACTAAGACACCTTCTCATCGCTTATTAGCTATGCGCAGGGCAGAAAAAGAAGGTATTTTAGCGCTGGATATCTATCCGCCAGAAGAAGGTGTAATTGCTTCACTCGAACGCCAATTTATTACACAAGAAAATGAGGCCGCGCAACACGTACGGCTTGCCATTCAAGATTGCTATAAGCGATTTCTTCGCCCTTCTATGGAGACAGAAATCAGAATGGAATCGAAAGTAAAAGCAGATGAAGAAGCCATTAAAGTTTTTGCCGACAATTTGAAAGAATTACTGTTGGCCGCTCCGTTAGGTCAGAAAAATGTATTGGCCTTGGACCCCGGTTTCCGCACGGGTTGTAAACTGGTTTGTTTAGATCGTCAAGGTAAACTACTTTATCACGATACGATCTATCCAAATGAACCTCAGCGTCAAACAGCAAAAGCGGCTGCCTTGGTAAAGGCATTATGCGAACAATATCAAATCGAAGCCATTTCAATTGGAAACGGAACTGCTGGTCGTGAGACTGAAGCTTTTATCAAATCCATCGGATTAAAAAATACTATCATCATTATGATGGTTAATGAAAGTGGAGCTTCGGTGTACTCCGCATCCGATATCGCTCGTGAAGAATTTCCAGATAAAGACCTAACCGTTCGCGGTGCCGTTTCTATCGGAAGGCGCTTAACCGATCCGTTGGCGCAGTTAGTAAAAATTGATGCTAAGTCAATTGGAGTAGGACAATACCAGCACGATGTTGATCAACAAAAATTAAAACAAGGTTTGGATGATGTCGTGATCAGTTGTGTAAACTCGGTTGGCGTAGAGGTGAATACGGCCAGCAAAGAACTACTCTCCTACGTGTCCGGATTAAGTCCGGCATTGGCAAAAAATATTGTTGATTTTAGAAATGAAAACGGCCCATTTACCAGTCGCGAATCATTACTTAAGGTATCGCGGTTAGGTGAAAAAGTATTTGAACAAGCAGCAGGTTTCTTGCGCATTCAACAAGCAGAGAATCCGCTCGATGCCAGTGCTGTACATCCGGAAAGTTATTCCATTGTTCAACAGATGGCTGCCGATCTGGGTTGTTCATTAAAAGAACTCATGACGAGCGCAGAACTTCGTAAGCAGCTTGATCTTAAAAAATATGTATCCGAGAAAACAGGTTTACCTACCCTTACCGATATTTTAGGAGAATTAGAGAAGCCCGGACGTGATCCGCGTAAAGAATTTGAATTCTTTAGTTTTACAGAAGGTGTTAATGAAGTTAGTGATCTAAAAATTGGTATGAAGCTGCCAGGTATTGTTACCAATGTAACAGCCTTCGGAGCATTTGTTGATATCGGTGTTCATCAAGATGGACTGGTGCATATTAGCCATTTG
>CAYNKN010000176.1:2167-2715 GCA_964397805.1 uncultured Chryseolinea sp.
TTAAAGATCCGAAAGAGGCCGTAACTGTTCAGCAAAAGGTTCAAGTAACAGTGGTTGAGGTTGATGTTGCACGTAAACGAATTGGGTTGTCTATGAAAAGTGACCCCTTTGCGCAAGTTGAACAGATCGTTAAATCAGCTCCTAGAAAAGAGAAGACTACTAGTAAAGACCGAAAAGGAAACGATCGAAAAGAGAAACCTAAAGTGAACGAGCCAAGCATGGAAGAAAAGCTGGCGATGCTGGTAAATAAATTTAAAAAATAAATATTAAGAAGGCGCGTTTAGCGCCTTCTTCGTTTTTGTTGTTTCTTTCTTTTTTTGCTGAATGAAGCTTGCTTCTTAACCCGAACGGTTTGCAATTTTCTACTGCTATCTAACCGATAGTTGGGCGATTTGAAATAATTCTTTTTAACAACATTCCTGTTTTTATTACTAGCCGAATAGGGTGATCGATTGGCGGGTAGCGTAGAAATTGTTTTTCTGCGAAGCGCTAAAGCTTGTGTATTAATTTGCCTAGAGTTTTTGGCTTTCGAATAATAATCATGGTTA
>CAYNKN010000176.1:2725-3987 GCA_964397805.1 uncultured Chryseolinea sp.
AAATCTAATCGTAACGTAAATTCATTTGAAGCGCCCAGCGCACTTCTAAATTCACCAGCAAATAATTCTCGACTATAACCAATAAGTATATTTTTATTCACACGAAAAGCTGCTGTTATACTTGTTGCTCCACCACTTCGATAAGAGCCTCCCAACGTTGCTAAACTGTTATAGGTATAGTATAGTCCAACATCAAACTGCTGTGCGCCCGTAGAAAAGTTTCTGTAAAAGACAACGGGCTCCAATAAATCGCGCCCATTGGCGAGCGGTAATGTAAAATTGGCGTAGCCGGTATAGAAAGGAGCAAACTGACTGGCCGAATCAATAACACCTAACAAACTTCCTAGTCGGTTGGCCGAACCACCAATGCTGAAGAATTTAGTTTTATAATTTAAACCAAAGGAGAAATCAACATTGTTCGTACCGGGTTGATTTTCACGGAGCAACACATCTTCATTATCAATTACATCGGGACGAAGATAAATTCTGGAGTTTAAGTATGCGGCAGAGACTCCCATCGAAAAAAGATTGTCATCGGTAATGCGCACATGATAGGCAAAAGCAGCTGATGTAAATAAGTTCTGATTAACTCCGGCATTTTCCTGATACACATTTAAACCTGTACCAAACCGATGCTTGGCAAAAGGTGTATGCACACTCATGAATCCGGTTTTAGGAGACCCATCTACCCCCGCCCATTGTTGTCTGTACGAAAGTGTTGCAGAACCAAGTGTATTTCCTGCAACAGCAGGGTTATACAAAAACGAGTTTGTAAGCTTTTGACTATATACTGGTATATCCTGTGCATGAAGCATTTCAGTAACTAGAATAAAGCAGAAATTAAGTAGTAAAAATCTCTTCATAGTTTATCCTCGGATAATAGTTACCGCCCTACTTATTACTTGACCTGTGCTTCTAATTTTCACCACGCAGATGTATTGTCCGGCTGGCAGAAAATCTAATCGCACGTTCGACTCAGCACCACAGATATTATCATAATTCGCTCTACGAAATACTTCAACTCCCCATCGATCTAATAACACGACTTCATTCTCTGGTTGTCGTTCAATATTTTCTATATAGAGGCAATCATTATCACCATCGCCATTTGGCGTAACTACATTTTTAATCGCGTTTGCACTAAAAGCAGGTTCGGGTAAAATTTCAATTTCTTGCTTTGCGTTGTTTGAACATCCTTGTGTGTTGGTAATCTGTAGTGTAAGTATAAAGTTACCAGGAGTCTCATATCGATATTGTGGCTG
>CAYNKN010000176.1:3997-6683 GCA_964397805.1 uncultured Chryseolinea sp.
TGTTGTGTGGAAGACGTTCCGCCATCACCAAAATCCCACTCAACACCTTGAATTGCTCCGGAGCTGGTAAATGAAAATTCTATCGGATCAGTAACATAACTTTGGCTAGGTGCATTGATGGCTATATCGGGTTGAGGAAGTAGTGAAACAGTTCGTTGTGCATTTGCACCATTACCACAACCGTTGGAAGCGACAACGGATAGGGTACCCCCGCTTCCCTCTCGGGTAATAACGGTAATTTGTGAGGTGTTTGCACCAGAGAGTATTTGAATGCCTGGCGGAACAGTCCATTCGTACGTTGTGGCATTAAGTACTCCGGTAAAGGCATAACTACTCTCTGTACCTACGCAAATTGAAGTAGGCCCAGTCAACGTTCCTCCGGTAGGTACATTATCGATCGCCACAATAGAAGATCCATTCATAGCACGCGTACAATTATTTAAGGTTGCCCCTACAATGGTGTATGTTCCGGCTGGGGTTACCGCTGGGAAAGAAAATGCTCCTCCTCCTGGTGTTAGTGTACTGCCAGTAGGTGTTCCATTTAATTGAAGGGAATAAGTAATACCGGGTTGTGACCCACTTAACCCAATAACAACGCCTGGGGTACCCGCACAATAATTTCCTCCCCCGGTAAGATTAAAAACGGTTGGTATCGGATCAACACGAACTTCTTGCTGAAACACAGGGCCACTACATCCATTAGCCGAAGGTGTTAAACTATATGTTATCGTTTGTTGTGTAGTGGCTAAATTATTGATGGTCTGCGTTAAAGCAGTACCCGTACCGTTAGATGGCCCACTGAGATTGGTGTTAGCACTGAATGTCCACGCATAAGTTGTATTTGGTTGCGAAGAAGTAAAGGCTACATTAATAGCTTCACCACTACAAATGGTTACTGTAGCGGTTGGGTTGATAGCAGGTGCCGTGGTGACTGCTACAGCAACCTGAGCGGTGTTCGTACAAGCAAAGGTATTGGAGACTCTAGCGTAAAAAACAATTCCGTTAGTAGCATTAGCCGAGGTAGGTGTGGCTACGGGTGTTGTTAGTGCAGCGTTCGTAAACCAATCTACCGTAACATTGGCGGCACCGCCCGTAATGCTTGTATTGAGTGCGGTTAAATCAAGTACGGCAATACCTGAACCTGGCGTTGACTCACATACCGTTTGTGGTTGATTGGTTGCTACAGGTATAGGATTAACAGTAAGTAATGCTACACTCGATGTTATAGAGCAACTACCCGCTGATGATACAATACATCGGTAGTTAAAGGTATTTTTTCCTGCTGGATCACTAATTTGTAACTGTGTAGTAGTAGCACCTGAATAAACCCCTCCATCAACAATGTTTGTAAATCCAGAGCCGGCATCCTCTTGCCATTGATAGGTTAATAGAGTTCCGGTAGCAGTAACAAAGAAAATGACGGATGTTCCAGCACATACAACCTGAGGGGTTGGTTGGTTGGTGATATCAGCTGGGAGAAAGGCTGTCACAGAGGTCTCAGCACCTGCTTGCATACAGCTTCCAGAATATACTACTCTTCGATAATACCGAGCGCCAGGCACGATTGCTTCCGGTGAATACGTGGTACCTTCTTCTCCCACAACACTCGTATAAGGACCTCCGGCTGTAAGCGAGAATTCCCATTGGTACGTATATGTTCCTGTTCCTCCTGTGGCCGTTCCTCCATTGATAGGTGCCGGTGCCTGACCTAAACAAATACTTTGAGGTGCAGAAGGTGTGCCCGGAACTAATGTAGGCAGAACAGACAAGGTTACGGCTGTGCGTGTAGGACTAGAACATGTGCCATCAGAGATTTCAGCATAAAATGTTCCCGAGGCAGGTGTAGGAATAAAAACTTCCCCTCTACCCTCTCCGCCCGAAATATCACCCGTTACCGCGTTGCCACCTGAAGCAGCATCAAACCATTGAATGGTACGACCTGGCCCTGGACTATCAACTATAATGGCAGGTTTTGTTTCCCCCGTACAATATTCAGCATCTACCGGATTAGCTGGAGCTGGTATAACTGCGCAAGTAGTGATGGATAAAACCTGATAATTCATTACACTGTAGCAGCCACCTAGGGTAGTATTAAAGCCGTACAAATCAAATTCATAATCGGTGCTCTCAGTTAATCCGGTAACGGTTACCGATGTTGCGCCACCTTGAAAGACTACATAATTATTTGTTCCTAAATCTTGCCCACTTCCAAACGCAGCATTAGCCGTGTAGGCATTCGCTAAACTTGGTTTACTCGAAATGGAAGCTGCTTCACGCGCTACCACAAATGCATTGTCGGCACCAGCTGTCCACGAAAGTGTAAGGCTGTTATTACTAACGGAAGAAAAAATTGGTAATGATGGAATATCGGAGCGCGATCCATCGCAAAGGGAAAAGCCGTTGGTATTTATAGTGCCACCCAAACCAGTTGTTATTCCATTAATAACACCTATGTCAGTGTTTAAAATAAGCTCTCCATCAAGAAAATCATCCAGAAAAATATCTGTAAAAATCAGCGGATTGCCAGAAGTATTAAAAATGCTTACCCCACCAAAGAAAGTCCGGAACGAGCCTGGATTAATAAAATTTCCTTCTACAGTAAACGTGCCTGTCGTGGCAACTTCAAACTCGTTGGCATTTAAGGTAGCGGCAGCATCAACTGTTAAGGAACCTACAATCCCAATTC
>CAYNKN010000177.1:0-3418 GCA_964397805.1 uncultured Chryseolinea sp.
GGCTCCCACTTTTAACGATCGATAATTTTTAGCATTCGCAAAATAATAATCGGGCGTTAGATACACATTTTCGCGTTCTGGATTAGAAGATGTTTGATACCTCAGTACTGGTCCAAGCTGCCCATGTAAGCGGTGTCTGTTAGTAAGAATTAAATGATAACCCGATGTAACAGAAAGCTGTACACCGCTTGTTACAAAAGCCACCTTTCTTCCCTCAGGGAATTGTGGGGTCGGTGGATTTAGGTAATCAATAGTAATTGTACCATCGTGAATGGTAGAAAATAAACCAACGCCCCATGTATATCGCTTTGGGTGATGATAGATATACTCTACGCCCAAAGCAAATCCATAGCCAACAGAATTTCCAGTCTCAAAATCAGACCCACTTAATGAATAAGCAGGTAAAAACTGAATGGCATTTTTAGGAAGTGCAGTTTCAGATTGACTAAACGTCACGGTAATCGTTAAAGAGAAAAAAGCGAAAAACAATATTACAATTTTTACGCTATCTTTAATTGGTAGCAGGCGATTGACCAACCCGTGTATTATCATTGATTTCAGTTTTATGTGTTAATAATTTGTTTTTTTTGGTAGTTCCTGTCGGTAGGCAGCTATTCCAATGTCCAACTTGTTATGCTATTGCATTTATCTGGCTGATGGGTATTTCATACTTTGTCCCTGATAAAAGTTACACTCTTCTTTTATACTCACCAATTAATGTAAGAGACACCCAATCATTTGTAAAATACCACTGTTTAAAGGAAACTAATAACCCATTTTCAATACTGCTTGCGGAAAGAATTATACCATCAGGGTTCGCGCCATTAGTTATTACTATCTGTTTAGTCCGTTCATTGAATCTATATGTAGATAGTAGCATTGTTGAAGCATAGTCGGTATAAAGAAAGTTATCATCGCTATCATAAACAACTCCGGTAAGTGGCGCTCTGACGATAAGCTGTTGGTCGTAAAAACGGGGTTGCCCTGTCCAATCATAAACATCTGTTTTTAATTCCAAATAGTAACGATCCCTATTCTTAAAAAAAGTGGGCTCCGTAAGTGTACGAGTCTCTGCCAATATATCTGTAGACAAAATACCGTCATGATCCAGATCAACCGCAAGCGTTGAAGTGAGGCTAATTAAATCGTAAAGTCCATCTAATTCAAACGATATTTTTTCAGCCTCAACGTCATTATCCTTACAGCTACAAAGCAATACGTATATCAGAAAAATATAATATAATGCGCTAGATAATTTTTTCATAAGCAGCAATAATCTTTTTAAGTTTTCTATAAAAGCAAATTAGCCATTCATGTTATCTGAGTATTTTGAAAATACTACTTCTTAACGTAGTAAGTAAACGATACATTGAAACCTCTCAGAGTTTCAACAAATTATTTATTGAACTCTTTTAGGTTCGACACTAATCGAAAATACACCATTATCATATTCACGGGTAGTATAAACTGTTCCTGCAAAGGGAAGGACACCTCTTCCAACAATTACTTTATCTGCAAAATTCACAATGGCAACCCCCAAATAATCGCTATTAAGAGTATATTTTCGAGACACCGTTGAGGTTGATGTATTTTCTAAACTAGCGCCAAACTTGAGTCCTATTTTTTTAAAGATATTCGCCTCCACACCAAAATTTGTAGCAAATTTAGTAGTTGATAAAATAGATTCGGTAATTTCAGTTGAGTTGTCGCTCTCCTCGAAATCCATTCGAAGTGTTGTAGCATAATTATTTAAATCCCAGTTTACGATTGGGATATTTAAGGCTTGAGGTTTAGCAGTAACAGATTTTATTTTGTAATAGTCATATCTAAATGGCCATACGCCTCTTTTTTCTTTATCTTAAGTAACAGAAAAAAGATTTGAGCCAGACACAAGATACTTTGCAAAAAAATTAGGACCAATACCATTTTTTGATTGAATTAAAATATTCGCTCTGATCTCAAATGAGCCATCAGTCCATCCTGAATTTTTTTTACCTGTTTTAATAAATGGATCCCCGGTTTGATCTGCAATGTTAAAATAAATACTAAGAGCGTCACCGGTAAAAACAAAAGATCGTATATGCTCTACAAAATCATATGAAAATTGACCGTTAGGCGAGGAGGGCGTAATACCATAATACACATAGTCGCGTTGCCATCCATCCGCCATTTGATAAATATTAAATGCATCTACAATTTTTGGATCCAACTGTCCTTCCGGTATAGTTCTTTGATTGTTATTATTTACAGATTTACTTAAATTAAGTTCCCTATCAAACAAATCATCCACAAACTTATAAACTACACCATCTCCACTACTCAACTTTCGTGTTGATGTATTAGCTTCAAAACCAGATTGCTGGTTAGAAATCAGTCTTTCATTTTCTTTGACAACGATTATCGGATATGATGGAATAAGTGAAGCATCTAATAAGTACTCTTCTCCTTCAGGGCTTATTATTGGAACATCATTTGTTGTATTTAAACGAACAGCTACATAAGGCACTTCTGTATCTGTGTTCCATTTTTCTGCGGAAAACGAGTTCTCTGGTAATGATGGTATAAATATGGTAAGTAAAGGAATTCTAGATTCGATTTCCTCCAATTCTTTTTCATTTGTAAAAAAAGGAATTAGAGTTTGTCTAAATGTCTTACCATTGCTCAACTCAGAATTCTTAACTAGTCCATAAAGCACATCATAGTCTTCATTCATCATATTTAAAGACTGGATTCTCAAAAAGCTTCGAACTTCCTTTTCAGAAGCAAGTGCTCTAGACAAAGATTTGGCAAAAACTCTTTTAAGCTTAGCTTCATCACTTCCTTGCATAAACAGATCCATTAAACTCGTTTTGAGTAAGTTTTGCTGACTCATCTTGACATGATAAAAATACAGATAACGCAAACGTCAATAAGAAGTAAAATTTTGCGTTTTTCATTTTGGTAAAATTTAAGTTAAAGGTTAACAAAAGGAGTATTTTAGAGAATTTCAACCTTACATATACTTTCTCTAAGAATGTGTTCGAAAGTAGAAAGGTCGTCTCAGAATAACAATACCCCACTTCTAGGGGGTAGCAATCCATTTAACTGAAAATCAAGAGATTAAATGAAAAACAAATCGAATAAATAACTCATAAACATTTTTATTAACAACTGGATAACATTAGTAAGACTACCACGTAATCAAGAGTATCTTATGCTAAAGCCGTCAAAATCACTAGGTATAACAATTTCGTTACAACACTAAGTCAATATATAAATCCTCTACCTTCTTTCGTGCCCAAGGTGTTTTCCGAAGAAACGTTAAGCTTGACTTTATACTCGGATTACTTCGAAAACAATTGATGGTAATTCGTTCACCTAATTCCCCAACTAGCGCAAGTGTTGTGCGCTGATTTTAGAGTAGCTCACTTGTGCCTTC
>CAYNKN010000177.1:3428-6679 GCA_964397805.1 uncultured Chryseolinea sp.
CATTCAACACACACCATAAATAATTATTTCGAACTATAGAATTAGTACAAATTTACTCTCACCCTTGCCTTCGCGAAAACTTGAACTAGCTTCTTGTTCTTAGCAGACTTAGACTAGCGGTGGCTTCAAAATACAAAATCAGAACAGATTATTTACTCTACCCCAACGAGTCTACATATAAATCTTCTACCTTCTTCCTTGCCCACGGAGTTTTGCGCAGAAAAGTTAAACTCGACTTTATGCTGGGGTTGCTCCTAAAACAATTAATGGTAATTCGTTCACCTAATTCTTCCCAGCCATAGCGATCAACCAAATACACCAAGATCATCTCCAGTGTTTTGCCATGTAGTGGATTATTTACTTGCTTCTCCATCGTTTAGCTCTTCAGGTTATCGATAGCCGATTGGTAATCGAATTGTAGATCTTCGGGTAGCTTACGTAGAACCTGATCGATTTTTTTTAACTGCTGTTGATACAAGTTCGTTAACACCACACTAGATTGAATCGGAATGTTAGCTTCTTGTACTTGCTCACAAAAATAAATACGCAATGCTAATTCTGTTTGCGGAATAGCAGAGTACTTAATCTGTTTATTAACTGTCCGTAAAATTTTACGCAAACCTTTTTTCATAAAGTATACCGAAAGCGCGGGCAACAACTTAAACTGCTCAGCCATATCACTTTTCACTTCTTCCACATACGCATGCTCATCACGCGCTTCAAATAGCAAGTAGGTAAGTAATTCCTTATTCTCCTTTTTAAATTTTGCCAAGCGTAAACACAACGTAGCAATCTCTTGGGCTTCCAGTAACTCAATCTCCTTCTTTAATTCGTGTACGGTTGCGGCCTTCATCGAAATACAATATTAAAAATAAGCATGCGCAAAATACGCTTATTCATACTATCCGTACGAATGAACAATGATAAAGTAGTAACTACCATTTCAAACACAAAGAAGTGGATGAATGAGTTACCAATCGGTTAGCGATACAAAAATAGTATTACCAGATAGAGGTATAGTAATGGTACGAGTCCACTTTAATTTTGAAAAAAATAGTCAGATCAAGATTAACCTTACTCAAATCGAAGTGAATCAATCGGATCAAGTTTGGATGCTTTGCTAGCCGGATAGTATCCGGATAATAACCCTACAAAAATACAAACCACAAAACCGACTAATATCCAAAGCCACGGTATGAAGTACGATTTACTTCCTAGAAAACCACCGAAGAAATTGCCGATTAAAATTCCAAAAATAATACCTAGGCAACCTCCCAATAAACACACCACAATGGCTTCCACCACAAATTGTTGCCGGATACGAAGTGGTGTAGCGCCTAATGCTTTTCGGACGCCAATCTCGCGAGTTCGTTCGGTAACCGATACGAGCATAATATTCATAAGTGCGATCGATGCGCCTAACAGCGTAATAAATCCGATACTAAATCCACCGATGCGCAAGTACCCAATAATTTCATCTGTTCGTTCTTTTAGCGATTCACTGCTTTCCAACTCAAATGAATTCGAATCGCCAATCCGATCTCTTCGAATGGCACGCATTACACCAGTAGCTTCGCCCATGGCATAATCTAATTGTTCAGGATCTTCTACGCCAATCGTCAGTTCGTAATACAATCCCTGACCTTTAGCCATTTGGTTTGCTAACCGCACCGGAATAAAAATCATGTTATCATAATTATCTTCCAGCGATTGCCCCTTACTTTCTAACACCCCAATCACTTTAACTTGCGTACCTGAAAAAGAAATCTTTGTGTTAATGGGGTCTTCGTTATTTTTAAATAAGGTAGTATAAATACTATGACCTAATATGGCCACTTGCTTTCCGGTAGATACCTCGAAGGTGGAGAAGTTTCTTCCCTTTGAAACATTGAGTGCTTTTATGTCCAGGTAACCTTCGTTTACTCCCCGAACCATAACATTGGGATTTGTTTTCTTAGATAAATGTTTTACCTCGGCTACTTGCGTTAAATCTGCCGAAAGGCTAATGACTGAACTAACCCGATATTGATCGATAAACTTTAATGTTTCAGCAAGTCGTAAGGGGCCGTAATTTTTCTGGGTTACACCTTGCGTTTTCCCTCCCCTATTTACTTTGGATGTTATATCAAATGTATTTGAACCTAACGAAGAAAGGCCATCGCTAACCGATTTTTGCACTGCATCAACAGCGGTTAGCACACTAATGAGTGCGGTTATCCCAATCGTTACAATGAGTGCGGTTATAATTGAGCGCAACATGTTGGCCTGCACCGACCGAAGTCCTTCCTTTAAATTCTCTAGAATATTCATCGATAAACTACTTTTAACTATATACGTTGCTACCCTCAAGCCTTGTGTTCAGCACAAAGTACCGAACCTTTTCAAAGCACCTATACGTTGACAAACCATGCTAGAATGTTACAGATATAGCAGATTATTTCTGGAAAAACTTCAAACACTCAATTTTATTGATGAAAGGTCGCGATTTTGGCTCTGGGAAATTAACTTTAGGATCGTTTAACGGGGATGTGACATGAAGCGTATTGTTTTTTTACTACTATTTTTAGTCATCAGCAAACTGGCGGTTAGCAATTCCATCTTTATACCTATGGATGAAAAGCAGTCGAACCACTTAAAAGCCTATGGTATAGCCTATTGGATTTTACGCACAGAGACGGAAGTTGACTGGCTGCTAAACTATCGCGGTGGAAGTTTTATGTGTAAATACCATCCGGCCATTCAAAATGAGCTAGTGATCCGCGGAGTAAGTTTCGAAATCATTTCGGAAGCGCAAACCAATAGTATTATTACCGAATTAGCCAGCCCAGCGGTAAACTACGATATCATGAAACTGGAGAAGTACCCGAAGATAGCCGTGTACTCACCCAAATCGAAACAGCCCTGGGATGATGCGGTTACCTTAGTACTTACTTATGCTGAAATACCATACGATATTATTTATGACGATGAGATCATGAATGGCGTATTACCCAAATACGATTGGCTGCACTTGCATCACGAAGACTTTACCGGACAGTATGGAAAATTTTTTGGGCAGTACAGTAATAGTCCGTGGTATATCGAACAAGTAAAGGAGTTGGAAGACATTGCTCGCAGAAATGGATTTCATAAAGTGTCGATGTTAAAGATGGCGGTGGTAAAAAAAATAAAGGAGTTTGTTTCGGGAGGTGGATTTCAGTTTGCGATGTGCTCTGCTACTGATACTTATGATATTGCGTTGGCTGTAGAAG
>CAYNKN010000178.1:0-6667 GCA_964397805.1 uncultured Chryseolinea sp.
GTTACAAAAATTATAAAGAGCTAGTAATCTATAACGTTGGTATTGGTTTCCCATTTTAATGTTTGAGGGATAGTTAATAAGCTAACAACGCTTGTAACGACTCCCCTACCTTTTCGGCACTTGGTAACATCATTTTTTCTAAAGCGATATTAAGCGGAATAGCCGGAAGGTTAGATGCTCCAACTATAAAAACAGGTGCATCTAAATCGCGAAAGCAATGTTGTTGAATTCTACCTGCCAACGACTCAGCAAATGAATTCAGTAGTGGTTCTTCCGTAACAATCACCACACGGTTATGCTTTTTTACTTCGGTTACAATCGCATTCCAATCAATCGGATTAAGTGTGCGCAAATCCATAATCGATACTCGATCAACAAAACCTTTAGCCGCTTCTTTAGCCCAGTAAACGCCCATGCCATACGTTATAACCAAACATGCTTCTTCTCCATTTTGTAATGCCTCATCAGTAGCTTGCTGTAGTACAGTAGCCTTACCTAACGGGATTATATAATCCTCACTTGGTTCGATAGTCTTGGCGTCTGAAGTGCCTGGAACTTTTGACCAATACAACCCTTTGTGTTCCAACAATACAACCGGATTTGGATCATAAAATGATGCTTTTAATAATCCTTTCATATCTGCCGCATTAGATGGATACACCACTTTAATTCCCCGAATGGTTAACAACGTAGACTCTATACTACCCGAGTGGTACGGTCCACCACCACCATACGCACCAACAGGTACACGAATAAGCGCTTGAATTGGAAACTTACCTTTCGATAAATAGCAACTCTTGGAAAGTTCTTCAACTAATTGATTAATGCCCGGCCAGATGTAATCAGCAAACTGAATCTCGACAATAGGTTTGGCACCAACGGCAGACATACCTGCAGTAGATCCTACTAAGTAGGCTTCTTGTATGGGTGTATTAAACACCCGATCATCACCGTACTTCTCAGCAAGTGTAGCAGCCTCTCTAAAAACACCTCCCAATCTTCGGCCTACATCCTGTCCATAAAATAATGCTTCCGGATGTTTCTTTAAAATTTCATCAACAGCATGTAACGCAGCATCTACCATCACTACCTTTTCGCCTCCTGCCGGACTTCTTTCGCCTACCTCTTCAGTAATTGTTGTTGATGCAAATTCATGTGAATCAAAATCAATCGGATCGGGATCAGCAGCTTGAACTGCACGTATATAAGCATCGGCTACTTGTTCATTAGCTTCTTGTTGAAGTGCTGCTAATGCATTGAGTTCTTCACCCAACGACAATAAATAATCGTGCAAGGTATTAATGGGATCTAGCTTTTGGTGTTGCACTAAGTCTTCACCACGATACCATTCTTTACGTACCCCTGAAGTATGGTGCCCCAAAAGTGGACAAGTAGCATGAACCAAAAATGGAACACGTTTATTTCGCACAAAACTAATCGCCTTTTTTAAGCCCAAATAGGAATCCACAAAATCGCTTCCATCAACAGCCATTCGTTCTAAGCCAATAAAACCTCCGGCATATTCGTACGCATCCATGGCGCGCATCTCGTTACCCATTGCTGAAATACCCCAATTATTATCTTGCACTAAATACAGTATGGGTAATTTTTTAAGAACTGCCATTTGAAAGGCTTCTGCCACTTCTCCTTCGGTAACAGAACCATCACCTAATGAACATAACACTATCGGTAATTCTTCGCCTGATAGTAATCCTTGAGAAGCTTGGTACGCCAGTCCATGAGCCATTCCGGTAGCCGGTATAGCCTGCATACCTGTAGCCGAACTTTGATGGGGTATAGTAGGAAAACCAGAACGCTTTAACGAAGGATGACTATAATAGCTTCTTCCCCCCGAAAAAGGATCATCGCCTTTTGCCATCAATTGAAGCATCAATTCATAGGGAGTTAAACCCATAGCTAGCAACATGGACTCATCACGGTAATATGGTGAAACAAAATCGATTGCCATTAACTGTAAACCAGCAGCCAGTTGAATAGCCTCATGCCCACGTGAAGTACTGTGAACATACTTACCACAAACTTCCCTGTTTTCATCATAGGTTTCTGCTAACCGTTTCGCCACACACATAAGCGAATAAGCCTTTCGCAACACCGCTATATCCACCTCTGCTTTACTCTTTCGCTTGGGTTTAATCGTACCACTCTCCGCCATAAAAATTCAAATTTTTGTCTCGCTTTAAAGATACCATTTTACGGGTATTCAACCGATTGAATGCGGATGTTATGGTATAATTGTAGATTTCATAAAAAGATTAACGAGGTATTTATAATATCTTCATCAGCGCGATGCGATATCGTGTAAAGCGTATGACAGAATCCATTGATTATACTATTTTTGAAGGCCGTTTTATAAAATCCTCCTAACTGCTATACGCCAAGCTGATCCAGACTGCATGATTACAAAAGAAGAAATTCGGGATTCGTTTATTGACTTACAAAGCTCTATTTGCGACCAACTAACACTTGCAGATGGGAAAGGCAAATTTATTAACGATCGCTGGGAGCGACCGGGCGGTGGCGGTGGACTAACTCGGGTAATAACCGATGGCCAAATTATTGAAAAAGGTGGTGTAAATTTTTCGGCTGTCTGGGGAAAAACACCGGAGCCAGTACTTCAATCGTTGCAATTACCCCTCGGAGACCAACTCGATTTCTTCGCAACCGGGGTCTCTATTGTGCTTCATCCGCATAGCCCAATGGTACCTATTATTCATATGAATGTTCGGTATTTCGAAATGAGCAATGGCATGTTTTGGTTTGGTGGGGGTATTGATTTAACACCTCACTACGTAAATGAAGACGATGCGCGCTATTTTCATCAACAACTAAAATCGGTTTGCGATCAACACCACCCTACTTACTACCCTACCTTTAAAAAGTGGGCTGATGATTACTTCTTTATAAAACATCGGCATGAAACCCGCGGTATTGGTGGAATTTTCTTCGATCATCTTAAAGAAGATGAGACATTCACTAAAGTTGATCGATTTGCATTTGTGCAAAGCGTAGGGCAAGTTTTTGCACCGCTTTACAGCTACTTTATGAAGAAAAATAGTACCCTTCCTTTTTCTGATGATCACAAGAAATGGCAGTATTTACGCAGAGGACGTTATGTAGAGTTTAACTTAGTATTAGATAGAGGTACTAAATTCGGATTAGATACAGATGGGAGAACCGAATCTATATTGATGAGCTTGCCACCTACTGCCGATTGGATGTATAAACACGAACCGGAGGCATCATCGGCAGAAGCAAAGACATTATCCTTTCTAAAAAAAGATATAGATTGGGTTTAATATAATCAGTAGGGCATAAATAGAAGCCCGCATACATGAATAAAAATCTACGCAATATAGTTTCTATTGGTCTCACCAAAAGTGCGCCCGATGCCATAAGGCGTACCGTGATGCTTTCGAATGCATTGGCTTTTATTGCTATAGTATTATGCAGCTCGCTACTTCTATACATGCTTATTCGTAACGATTGGCAACAATCACGAAGCATCAATTTAATAGCACTTACCGTACTCTTACTCACATTAGTACCAATACTAAACCTATTCAAAAAATTTATTCTCAGCCGGTTTCTAATGAGCATCCTCATGCCCATCATGAGTGTTTTAATATCACTCTATCCGCGCATGCTAGACCCGGAAAATTATACCTACCTACCTAGAAGTCCGATTTTATTTAGTGTTTTAATCGTTACGTCCATCGTACCCCTAATGCTTTTTTCGCGGAGGGAGATGAAATTTATTATACCCGCCATGCTTATTAATGTAGGCATGTTTTTATTGTTAGATCCTGCAAATTTTTATTTCAGTGCCGATCGAAACGTTGCATCATACACTGCTCTTCGTTTTTTGGGAAACAACATTATTCTCATTATTGTCGAGTTGTTTTTAATTGGCAGTATTTTATTCTTTAAAAATTTGTTTGAACATTTTGAGCGTGAAAACGAAAAACTGCTACTTGATTTGAATCAAAAAAATATTGACCTACAAAGAAATATTCAAGAACTCCATCAACTCAACCAAGACATTGAAGCGCAGAATGAGGAGATTCAGGCGCAAAGCGAAGAACTCATGCTGAGCCAAGAAAGCCTGACGATGGCCAATCAGGAAATAGAACGACAGCGCGCAGAGTTACAACAAAAAAATATTCTACTCGAAAAATCAGTTGATGAAAAAAGTGCCGACTTACTGCAAACCAATTAACAATTAGTTTATCAAAATAATGAGCTCCAGCAATTTTCGTATACAGTTTCGCATAACCTACGCGGACCTGTAGCAAGTATCCTCGGACTTTTAAACATCCATCGTTTTGCAAAAAGTGAAGAAGAGAAAATAGATGTGTTAAAAATGATGGAGAAATCAGCGCTATCGCTCGAGACCGTTATTTATGACTTAGGTAAAATTGTAGATATCCGAAAAGACAAGTTTGCACTCGTAGAAAACATCAGTTTAGAAGAAGAAATCAACCTCATTACCGAGTCGCTTAGTGCACACATACGCGGCAATAATGTGGAGATCATCAGAAATTTATCTGTGCCGCATATTAAATCAATAAAAGCATACATTAACAGTATTCTCTACAATCTAATAAGTAACGCTATTCAGTATAGGCACCCCGAACGAAAACCGATTATTACTCTTTCTACGTTGAGCCAAAATGGATCAATTATTCTTCAGGTTCAGGATAATGGCTTGGGTATCGACATGCGAGCATTCGAAAAAGATATGTTTAAACTTTATAAGCGATTTCACACCCATGTACCCGGTAAGGGCTTAGGGTTATATCTTATAAAGCAGCAGGTTGAAAAGTTAAGCGGAAATATTACGGTTAAAAGTGAAGTTAATCAAGGAACTACGTTCACCATAACCTTGCTAAACTAACCTACTGATTTCCGATACACGTCTTCATCAAATCCAAGTGCTTGTATCTTCCCGCCATTTTCAATGAGTGGTCGTTTGATAACACTTGTCTTGTCTACCATCAGCGCTATTGCAGATGCAGCATCAACCACTTGAACTTTAACTTCATCGGGTAATTGGCGCCACGTTGTCCCGCGCTTATTGACTAAGTTCTCCCAACCAACTTGCTTTTCCCATGCAGTTAGCTTTTCTTCGGTTATTCCACTCTTCTTGTAATCATGAAAACTAAATTCAACATTATTTTCATTAAGCCATACCAGTGCAGACTTAACCGTGTTGCAATTTTTAATTCCGTAAACAATCATTATAAAAATTAAGGTAAGGTGTTAAAAACTATCGCGTAGGGTAATGGTTTTATTAAGCTTAGAAATTAAGCGAGCAGACTCATCAAAGTTTAATGTTTGTTGGCCATCAGAGGCAGCCTCTTCAGGACGTTGATGTGTTTCATAAATAATTCCATCGGCCCCAGCTATGGCAGCCGCTAAAGCTACTGGCTCTACGTAATCACGAATACCTATTCCATGCGATGGATCGGCTACTACTGGCAAATGTGATTTCTCTTTTAAAATTGGAATCGCATTTATGTCCATCGTGTTACGACTAGCTTTTTCATACGTTCGGATACCGCGTTCACAAAGTATTAATTTTTCATTACCAGCAGAAAATACATACTCAGCAGAGTACAACAATTCTTCTAGTGTACCTGAGATGCCGCGTTTGATCATCACGGCTTTATCTACCCGTCCTAGTTCATCTAGCAAGTTGAAGTTTTGGGTATTTCGTGCACCTACCTGAAACACATCTACATAATCGTGCATGGCAGCAATCTGACTCATCTCCATTACTTCCGTTATAATTTTGATGCCTGCTTTGCGCGCCAAGGTATACCACATCTTTAAACCTTCTACACCTAAGCCACGAAAGGCATACGGTGAACTTCTCGGTTTAAAAACTCCTCCCCGCATAATCCGAACACCATTCGCTACTAGATGATCGATAGTCAGTTGAACTTGATCTTCATTTTCAATAGAGCATGGCCCGGCCATAATCGAAAAAGCACCATTACCTATGGTTACTCCATCACCTAAATCAATAGCCGATCGACCCACCTTCCACTTACGTGAAACCAATTTATAATCATCAGAAACACGATGGATATCAGCAATACCTGCAAGGTGGCCCAATTGCCGAATATCAAATTCTTTTTTACCAATACCAATAAGGTAATGACCCTGTTGTGTTTTTACTTCGGTAGTTTTATACGTGAGTGCATGTACACGATGAATGATAGTTGCCTTATCTACTTGAGCAATTCTAGGTGTGAGTTGAATGATCATAACGAATAATACTTCGTGAATTAGTTTTTAATATCCTGCACAAATTTCTCCACAGCTTCTTGTAGATTGTTAGCGTCTTTTAACATATTGATAAACGCACTACCCACAATTGATCCCGCACTATAGTGGGCAGCAGTAGTAAAAGCTTTACGATCCGTAATTCCGAAACCAATTAAATAGGGATTTTTTAGTTTCATCTGTTTTAATCTTTCAAAATACTGAATCTGTTCAGCACTAAAATCACCTTTCGCTCCAGTGGTACTGGAAGCCGATACCGCATAGATAAAACCATTTGTTGCAGCATCAATTTTACGGATACGATCTGCCGATGTTGTTGGAGAAATTAAAAATGTATTACTAATAGCAAACTTTTCGA
>CAYNKN010000179.1:0-6616 GCA_964397805.1 uncultured Chryseolinea sp.
TTAATCGTCCGTTTCTATCGTATCCATCCCAGCCAATATTTCTGTCTTGTGTTTCAAAAACCAAGTTACCCCATCGATCGAAGATCGTCATAGTAAATTCTTCTACTCCACGCGTAATCGGTAAGAATACATCGTTAAATGTGCCTGGTCCGGCAACACCACCCGTTGGTCCGTTTACGTTCGGTGTAAATGCATTCGGTAATTTTATAAAGCCACCTTCTAACGCTACTACTTCCGTGCGCGCAGTATCATAACAAATTACATCACCATCTAAAATTCCATCACCATCGATATCGCGAGGACCATTATTAAAACCTGCAACCAACATCACATTATACTTACCTTCTGTGCGATAGGTATTGCGTGGTTCAAACAAGGTTGATGTATTACCGTCATTAAAATCCCAGAAGTATTGATTAGCGCGAACAGATTGATTGAAGGTCTGCAATTCTGTATCCGGAACGTATAATGGGTTTGGACGAACTTCAAAAAGGGCAACCGGTTTGTTAAATACTTCAATACCGCGTTGATCTGAAAAAGCAATCTGACCCGTAGCCGCAAAGCTGGCTGTTAAGAAAATGTCGTATACACCAGGCGTTATAATTTGAAATACAGGCTCGCGTAAATTAGAGGTACTGACTAAACCTTGCTGATTATAAAGTTCCCAGACAAACGTGTCGGCACCGGGCGATAAATTCTCTACAGTAATAGCAACCGGGAAACAAGCTGCTAAAGGAGTGGCTCTAAAAGCTGCGCCCAATAAGGGTAACTCGATATTGATAGTCTTTACAAATTGACTACGGCAAGTTTTGTTGTCGATATCACGAGCCTCTATATTGATAGCCGAAAGTCGAACATTTTTAACACCTGCTCTAAAGTAATCTACTACAAAAGGACCTTCACCGTTTGCATCTACAGGTACAGAAGTAACATCACCAAAGTCCCACTCGTATTCAAAGTCTGCTCCGTCAATGGGGTTTGATGTATTCGTAAATGTGATGGTCGAAATTCCTCCGGTGAAAGGTGCTGGCGGATCGGGGGTATTTTCAATACCCGCAACAATACCACGATATACTTTTACTTCTTGCCTAAACTCATCTGTACAACCATCATTGTTTTCAGCCTCATACACCACCTCATAAAAGATTGGGTTTGTGGTAGTGTTGTTGGTTAACACGTACGTTGTTTCAGCCAAAGGCCCCATTCGTACTTCCAATTCATCGGTCGTACCCAGTAAGCGATAATACCATCGCCCTGTATCTACTCCTTGTGATTGATCTAAGAAACGAATGGATTCTCCACTACATAATATGGGATCTCCCGGTAGGATGTTCAACACAATGTTCGGGAAGATGGTAACGGGTTTGCTGGAGAACTTTGGTAAACACAAAGCATTTGTTGCCTGAAGTCTAACTGGATAAATCGTTGAGCTTTGTGTAGAACTGGCAGAAAATACGTGTTGAATAGTATTGGTTCCAAGCGTTCGGTCACCCGGATTAATCGTTTCCTGCGAGCCATCTCCCCACGTCCATAAATACGTTACCTGATCTTCTACCTCCCACTGAAACGTAAAGGTTCCTCCCGAACACTGGGCATCGGGTGCTAGTACATCGAAGTCTGGATCAACACGAATAATGTTTACGGTAACCGGTGGAGGTAAATTAGGCGCCACACAACCATTCAAATCTCTAACCCGAAGTAATGTATACGTGGTTGGTTCCTGGAAATTGCTAATGGGAATGATGGTATTATCCGTACCTATTAAATTCAAGAAAGTATTGGTTCCGGTAGTATAATCATACTCGATAGGTGATGTTCCGACAGCGAGCGCAATTTGTAAAAAGAATGCTTCGCCCTGACATACTTCGCTTGGTGCATTGAATGAAACAATCGGTAATGGATTAACCTCTACTTCAACAATATTGTCTTGGCCAAGAAACTGACAAGCTACACCGGTGCGGGTTGAAACACTTCGTGCTAACCTTCTATAAAAACGAGTCTCGGTAATTACCGGTGGATCGTACGTAATATTGGTGGCAAATGGTATATCAAACCAGTCCGCATCGTTTAGTGTACCTGTTGTTGATTGTTGCCACTGGTACTGATAGTTTCCTACACCTCCAAATGCAGGTACGAGTTGTTGGATTTCCATTGGATCATCGCCTTCGCAAATCGATTGGTTAATGCCCACGAAACCCGGACTAAACGGAGGTGGATTAACTATGATAGCCGCTGAAGGTTGGGAAGGACAATCCCGGACGTCACGCACGACTACCGTATAGGAACCAAACTCTAGGTTGGTAAACAATACATCGCTGGCAAAATTCGCCGCAATAATCGGGTTGCCCGGATCACTGGCTTTAGTCAGTACGATGGTATAATCGGGTGGAGCGTTTCCGCCTGAAAAAGTAACGGCAATTTCTCCATCAGTAGCATTCTGACAACTTAAGTTAAAACCTAGTGCATCTGCTGCTACGGTTAAGCTGTTTATCTCTACTTGAGTGGGTTGCGTTAACACGGCTTGGTCTGAATCAACGCGGCAACCATTGGAGTCAGTAACGCGCACGTTATAGGTACCGATGCTTAAGTTTTCAAAAATGCCATCATTATCGGGATCAATAGTATTGGTCTGTAATAACAAATACGAAGTGTAGTTACCCGTACCTCCTGCTACAATAGTTCGTATGGCACCATCATTACCCAAAAAGCAGGTGATCTCTTGCTCAACCGCTACATTGGCCGTTAACGCAGGAGGTTCGACAAGCGTAATAGTTCGTTGTGCTGTACAACCTCTGGCGTCTTGAACCTCAATTAAATGGTCGGCTGCTGAAAGTGAAGAGAATATATACGTATTAGCCCCCGCATTAATAAACGGACCGCCATCAATGCGATATGCATAGACCGGTGAACCTGTTAATACATCAATTTGTATCTGGCCTGTATTATCTGAATTACAGGTTAAGTTAAAGCCACCGAAATCGCTCAGTGTTTCTGTAAACGATACGTTCGGGTTAACATTATAGCGCACAGTAACCACACGTCTACAAGTAGTAGATATGGTTTCAATCTCCACATATACCGGTATGCCATCCGTCATAACAACTGCGGCCAAGGTGCCGTCATCTGGAATAACGGTAGTTAAAGCAGCATCACTATACCAAGTTATGCGTGTATCAGGATCGCTAAAGTCTGGTGTTACGCTGGGTTCTAAACTCTTTAAATCAGCTGTATAAGTATTACCTCCCGGAACATCGGAACAGGCTGAAAGTATTTGACTATTCGCGCGGGGCGATTTCCGAATGGTTACTACAAAAGTTTGTTCCGGATTTTCACATCCTTCAGCACTTTCTTCAGTCGGAATATTTTTACCACGAACACCAAAGGTAATAGTACCATCCAGCGTAAGCGAAGTATTGGTAGCAATGAAGTTGGTAAGATTACCTGCACCGGCAGCGGGGCTTCCTAAGGTAATGTTGGCGTCAACCGATTTTACAATCCATAAGAAACCTGCATCTGGATTATTCGTGGATGAGAAAGTAATGTTTAATAAATCGCCATTACATATTTCCTGATCGCCCACCAAATCAACATCGGTACGTGGAAATATAGTGACAAAGATGGGGGTCGGTGGGTTACCAGCACATCCGAGTAATGTACTATACGGTAATATTTGATACTCGACTATTTGATTAGAACCCGTTGTATTTTCCCACTGATTATTGAAAAGGACATCATCTAAATAGAGTGTTGTACCATCGGCTACCGGAATATTACCGGGCACCACAGCGGTTACTCCAGCTGGTACTATTATGTTAGTAATTATAAACCGATCGGCAGGAAATGTATTGGCTGCGGAAATAAGGGTTAAACCAAGCTCATCACCACTACAAACACTACGACTTAAATTTGGACTGAGTTGTGGTTCAGGATTAATAGTAACCGTAATAATTTGCGTAGTACCTGTACACTCTAAACCTGTTGCGCCAACACTAATGGGAGTTACATTGTAATTTACCGGTAACGGTATGGCACCGAGGTTTTCAAAAATATGATTTTGAATAGCATTATCGGGTGCATCATCTACCGGAAACGGAGGGCCTGTTATGGGTACTACAAAGTTGAGGGCTACCGAACTATTCACACTGTTAATGCGGTACTTATCAATGGGTACCGGACTAGCTCCTGTTGCTTGAAATACCACATTGATTTCTTCATCGCTACAAACAATCGCATCATTATCCAGCATGATGGGTCGTCTGTTTACGGTTACCCAAAATTGGGTGGTATCACTCACACAAATGGAGTTATTCTCACGCACCGAGATGTACACTGGTTCATTGAGGAACCGCACAAATATGTTATCTGTACCCTGACCAGCCGTTACAAAGCCTCCCCCTTCTGTATCATCTGCTTGCCTGCGAACCGACCAACTGTAATTGGAAACCGGGAAATTGGTAGGATTAATTTGAAAAGCAATTCCATCATCGTTTTCACAGACTACATTGGTACCAACAATGGTTGGACTAACTGGCTGAGGACTTACCGTAATCGGCAATTCAATAACGGGCGTAGAACATCCGTTGAGCTCTACCCGTACACGAATGGTCTGTGCTGTAACGGTAGGGAACTGCAACAAAACAAAGAAGTCATCCTCCGTTCCACCTCCGAATTTTCTAAACTCGCCAGGACCTTCAGGAATTTCCCAGAAGTACTTCGCACCGGTTACAGCGGTAACCTGATACGTTTCTACCGGTAGCTGATCGGGGGGTGTTAACGGATCGCCCACACATACTTGTCCCCTACCTAAAATAACTGCATTGATCGGAAGTGGATTTACTTGTAAGCGTAACGTAGCAATAGCAGGGCATGACGGATTGTTGCCATATTCTACTCGGGCAAAGACATCGCGAAACCCGGTAACATCAAATGGAGTAGTAATTTCTTCGAGTGGATCGTTGGCATTTGCACCAGCTAATGTATTAAACCATGTAACCAAATTGGCAGGTGTCGTTACTGCATTTCGGAAACTTAAATCGCCTAGTAAGTCGATTCCTGTTGCTGTATTACTACCAATTCCGTCTTCGCAAAGAGGTATGGTTGCGTTATTGGCTACAGGCAGTGGTCTGATATTAATGGTTACAAATGCATCGCTGGTACAATTGGTAGCAGTTTCTCGAATGCGAGCGACAAAAATTTGTCCATCGGGTATATTTAGTAAGGGTATGGATGGATCTGCTACTAACAGTCCAGTTGGAGGAGGACCATTTCTAAACCACTCAATGGAACGATCAGCGGCTGCAAGTGCCGTTACTTCGTCTTCAAAATCTACTAAAATTATAGTAGTGGTTAGTGGAGCTCCCGCTGGAGGTGTCTCACAAACAATAGGGCTAATATTAATGGCTGAGGGTGCCCCAACGCGCTCCACCTCAATTTCCTGATTAGCAGAACATGAATTTCCGCCTGCGCTGGTGAGTGTCCAACGTAATGTAATGGGAGGTCCTGCGGGTATGTTTCGTACTATTGTTCGGGGGTCAGTCGGATCATCGAAAGTTACTCCACCGGGACCAGTCCATAATCCGGTTGCCCCAAACGGTGGCGGGTCTTCGGCATTGAGTTGTACAAACGTTTCGCACGTGCTGCGATCACCACCTGCATCTACAAGCGGGGTGCGATCTACGGCAATTGTAATATCTTGGGTAGCGGGCGGGCAGGCCATACCAGCAGAACTAGTACTCAACCGTAGAACTATTGGAGTACCTGCTGTATAGTCGGCTGGTATCGCAGTATATGCGCTAGTAACCAAATTAGGTAATACTACCGTTGATGCAGCTATACCACCTGAACCCGTTATGATAGACCATGTACCCGTAATGGCACCACCACCGAAAGTACCATTAGTTGTTGAAGCATTTAGCGGTATCGATGTGTTAAACGCACCTGGGAGCAAACAATAGCTAAAATCATTGGCCGAAACTGTTGGGGGCTCAATAAAGGTTACGTTGGCTGTATTAGAGGCAGGTGGAAGACAACTTCCGCTCGTAACAGTCCAGCGCAATACGTAGGTATCATATACCATCGCGCCAGTTAATGAAATTCCCGATTCAGGGTCACTAACATCATCAATAATAACTGTACCTCCAGCAGGGGCACTTTCAACTGTCCATGTGCCAACTCCAAACGCTGGAATGGGTGCAGTAAGATTTCCGGTTGTACCACAAAATTCATTGGTCATGGGCAGAATCGGGATGGGGATTGCACCAAAATCTATCTGCACGTCATCCGATACAAAGCAAAGACCGCTATTTACTGTCCAGCGGAGTAAATACGCACCGGGCACAGTGGCAGTAACGTTGCTTGTGGGCGATGTAGGGGCACTAAAAGCAGGTGGAGGAAGTCCGGTGGGAATGCTGGATATGTAAGTCCAGACTCCTGTGCCCGTAGGTAAGTTAGCAGCCAGAGAAGTTGTTAATAAACCACATAAATTCTGATCAGGCCCAGCAGTAACTGGGGCAATGGCAGGCGCCACCGTTATGGCATGAGGAGCTGAAGTAAGTTCTAAACAAGGCCCGTTGCGTACCACCGCACGAAACTCATAGGATCCCGATGTTAAGGTAGG
>CAYNKN010000180.1:0-6601 GCA_964397805.1 uncultured Chryseolinea sp.
AAGGTGATTCCAAATTAATTATGACGCTATACGATAAGATCAAATTAGATACGCGCCACAGCAACCCGATGATGATTTCGTATATGCCAATTAAAGAAAAGTCGTTCCCAAGCTGGCACATGGGCACAAAAAAACTAGCGGGCGAATCGGTAGATTTTGTTACCGACATAAGCGGAGAAGACAAATTATTGTTCAACAATATTTTAACAGGCAAGGAAGAAGAGGGACAAAAAGTACTATCGCTTCTTAAAAAATTCTTTTAATTCCATTTCGGAAATAAAAAAAGCGGAAATGATTTCCGCTTTTTTTATGTCTAAAAATACTTGCCTCTTACATTAGAAGTTAGGCGATAATAAATACTTAGAGTAGAACTCATCAATTACTTTAACAGCATCTTCTGGGGTATCTACAATGTTGTATAAAAACTGATCGTCTGCATCAATCATCCCCTCAGGAATAAGCACTTTCTTGAACCAATCGGTGAACCCCGACCAAAACTTTTTGCCAACTAATACTATTGGGAATCGTCCAATTTTTTTTGTTTGTATTAGTGTTAACGCTTCGGTGAGTTCATCTAATGTCCCGAAGCCACCGGGCATAACAATAAATCCTTGCGAATATTTCATGAACATTACCTTGCGCACAAAAAAATAATCGAAGGTAATAAGCTTGTCAGGATCAATATAAATATTCCCCTGTTGCTCGTGGGGTAAGTAAATATTTAGTCCCACTGATTTTCCTTCTGCGCGATGCGCTCCGCGATTACCTGCTTCCATAATACCGGGTCCACCACCGGTAATAACACCATAACCATGTTGTACTAGTTGATAGGCAATCTCATCGGCCATTTTATAATTTGGATTAGATGGTTTAACCCGAGCCGAACCAAAAATAGTTACGCATGGGCCAATTTTAGCCAGCTTCTCAAATCCTTCTACAAACTCAGATATCACTTTAAAAATAACCCAGCTATCGGAGCTCTTTATCTCTGCCCAGTCTTTATCTTTAAATGCTTTACGAATACGTTGTTCTTCTTCTAGCGCTACTTGTGTTATTAATGCGTCTTTTTTCTTTTTCCGTGCCATAGTGTTTTTCTACGTTTAACTAAAATTGAATATACAAGGATGAAACGAAAACTGAACTACACCAACTTTTTACTAACATTTCTCTTTTTAGTTTTCAGTTTTCAATGTACGGTGCAAACAAGCACTTCATCTAACAACAACTCGCTGGATTCTATTACCTGGGTCATGTTGCCTTTTACCAAAGTAGATAGTGTTAATCCGGTGCTAACAGCAGGTGAAAATACATTTGTTTGTCCTGTTTTAAAACAAGTAGTTAAGTGGGAAGAGAAAGATGTTTTTAATCCGGCAGCGGTTGTACGAAACAACAAAGTGTATTTACTGTACCGTGCGGAAGATACATTGGGAAAATATGCAGGCACATCACGCATCGGGTTGGCCACGAGTACTGATGGATTACATTTCACAAAACACCCTGAACCTGTATTTTATCCTGCTAATGATAGCTTAAAAATTTATGAATGGGAGGGAGGCGTTGAAGATCCGCGCATCGTAGAAACACCAGACGGTAAGTATGTGATGACCTATACCTCGTATGATGGTAATGTAGCTCGATTGATGTTGGCTTTTTCGGATGACTTAATGAAATGGGAGAAGTACGGCCCTGTGCTTCAAGGAAAGTATAAAAATACATGGAGTAAATCGGGAGCTATTATCGCCAAACAAAAGGGCAGTAGTATAGTTGCTGAAAAAATTAACGGAAAATATTGGATGTACTTTGGCGACACCGATTTGTTCATGGCATCTTCGGATGACTTAGTTCATTGGATACCGGTTGAGCAAGATGGTCATCTCCAGAAAGTGCTTCAACCACGACCTGGCTATTTTGATAGCCGACTTGTTGAAAGTGGTCCGTATGCGTTGGTACGCGAACAAGGTATACTATTATTGTACAACGGAATGAATTTAGAAAAAGTCGGAGACCCCAACATTACCGGAAGTGCTTATTGTGCCGGCCAAGCATTGTTTGACTTGGATGACCCCACCGTATTGATTAATCGCCTAGAAGAAAATTTTTTACGACCAGAAAAGCCATACGAAACAACTGGCCAGATTAATTTAGTCTGCTTTCTGGAAGGTATGGTTCCCTTTAAGGGTAATTGGTTTTTGTATTATGGTACAGCCGACTCAAAGATTGCTGTAGCTACTTTACCTATACCATAATTAGAGCTTGCTGAGAAAGTCTAGACATCACGGAAAAAATAATTGATACTTTAAATACGAGATTTCTACAGTCTTAATAAAATGTTTAATGTACGAAGCAGCAACTTATCCAATTTTTCTTTAGGCCATCGCGCTTTCATCTTTCATTAATAAATCATCTTCATCTATCCGCTTTTCTTTTGCCTCCCCAAAAGAAAAGCTCCAAAAGAAAAGGGGATAGTCAAAAATGCTTCCTAACGCACTTTCCGGGGCGCCCTCGCTTTTGACTAAGTCCACCGCACACACACGAAAGTAAAGAAGTACCTCGAATTTCAAAAAAGCTTCACTTTTTAAGAAAGCCATATTTATCTTCGTAATAAATTTTCTAGTGCACGTTCTAACGTTTCGTATTGAAAACTAAAACCAGCACGCTCTACTTTTTTCGAAGACACATTACTTCCTCGTAATACCAAGTCGGCCATTTCGCCTAAGATTATGCGCATAACAAATTCTGGTACAGCCGGAAGCCATAGTGGCTTTTTCAAATACTGTGCAACAAGGGTTGTAAATTGTTTGTTCGTTACCGGATGAGGTGCTACACCATTGTATGCTCCGCGTAAGCTTCCATCTTCTACAGCGGCTACAAAAAGTGCAGCTAAGTCATCCATATGAATCCAACTCATCAGTTGATTTCCTTTGCCTAATGGAGATCCAACGTAAAGTTTAATGGGCTGCATCATTTCTTTTAAGGCTCCACCTGATGTACTTAACACAATACCTATTCTAATTTTTACAACGCGTATCCCTAACGTTGCAATAGCATCTACTTCTTGTTCCCATTGTTGCGTTACCTGTGCTAAAAAATCAGTTCCGGGTTTACTGTCTTCGGTAAATATATGGGTTGATCCATCAAAACCATAATACCCAATAGCCGATGCGCTAATTACCGTTTTAACTTCGTGTTTGCCACGTTGAAGTTCTTGATAAAGTAATCTCGTTGAAAGTGTTCTGCTTTCTAGAATTTCTTGTTTTCGCGAAGGCGTCCAACGCTTATCGGCTATTCCGGCTCCTGCTAAATGAATAATGGTATCTACACCCTCGAAAGCCCGTTCATCGATTTGTTGTTTATCCACATCCCATGTAAAAGAAGCAACCTGTCCTTCGCGTTTGCTTCTTCCCAAATGGGTTACCTCATGACCTTGTTGAAGCAATAAGGAAGTAAGCTCTTTACCAATAAGTCCGGAAGCTCCGGTTATAAGAATATGATGTGCCACACACGAGTTGTTAAAAGTTGAAGTAGAAGGTAGCACACGTATACTGCACTTACCTTGGCTTAAGACGTTATGCTTGTTACTAACAACACGCATCAAATACAAAAGCCTATACCGTTAACTTATTTTTTACGTGGTTTGTTCATGGGTTCCCAAATAACTCGGGTAAACATACTGAAGCGTTGATCTTCGCGACCAACAGGAATACCCCCCACAATACCAATCAAAAAATTATCGGTTACAGCTACACGCATTTGCGGACGAATCACCATATCAAAATCTGTTTTGGTTGCGTTTTTATTGAATTCAATACCAATAAAATTTCGTGTACCACTAATCATGTAATGGATGTTCGAGTTAATTTCCATGGTTGTAGATAGGGTTCTGGTAGCAAAGTGATGTTCGAAACTTGGTCCCGTATAAAGCAGACTGTGCCAGTTCGATCCCAATCGTTTAGCAACAATAAAAAATGGATTGTATACATTTCCTTTAAATAGTGGATTGCCAAAATTTTTGAAATCAGAAAATTCAAATTCCTGAATGTAGCCCAACGCCATAGAGGTGCTGTGTTTCTCCGATACATAAAACGACCATTGCATAGCCATTTTTATGCTCTCAACACGGCTAGAGGGTACCACTTCACCATCGGCAGGTTCTCCGTTTTTATATTGCGCTACCATGGTAACCGGAAGTTCTACTTCCAATCCCAATCGATCTGCAGGAGCCCACTCGTATTCAATAAGCGCCTCGTAGGTATCGTATTTTAAATTATCGGTAAGCCCAAAACCAACGTTCCACTCATGCTCTCCTTTACGTGCGCCTAAATCTCGAATAAGATCTATATACAACGGCTCGGCATGCAATATTTTAACCGGATTTTTCTTTTTTTCTACTTCTTCGATATATAAACTATCGAGTTTCTTATTTGCTTCTCGCAACGAATCTAGTTGTTGTGCCGCTGCAAACTGCCACAACCCCAATGAACTTAATAAAACAAAAAAATACTTTTTCATACTGACTGTTAATTAAACCACCTCTTACACGACATAAGGTTACCTAGGAGGCACTAAAAAATGGATGAAATTGAATACTTGAAAAATGATCGCGATATCCGATCGGCAGGGATTTGAACCCGAGTAGTTAAGCTAAACGAGGTGGTGGAGTTACTTCTTCTAAAATGGTAGAGACAAAGAAATTTTCTTCTTGTGGAATGTGAGTAACCTTTATTGCGTTCAATTGATTATTCCTAAATGGTTCTTGGGGGGTAATGATAAAAGAGAAAATCACTTTACATTTTACCGAATCTGTATCACGCTCATCACTTTCGGCTACGCAATTTTCTATGCCGATGATCTCCTCCAGCACAAGCTCCACTAAACTTTCAATATCGTTAATCGATAAGTCTTCTGCCATTCCAAAAGGCTCTACATCTACCGGATCGATACTCATGTTGAGGAGCTGAACAGCAAAAAATACACAAACCACTTTACGACAAACCGATTGCCGGAAAAACTGAAAGATGGATGTGTTATGATTCATGGTGCAAAAGTATATTAATTTTACTTCTACAAAATGGGTTAATGCATCATTTTATTACTGCGAATCGCTCGGCCCGGCTGCCTCTTTAGCTTCTTCTAAAAATTTCCATGAAGAATTCTCCGTATTCATTCAGCGGTTTTCAGACGTATTGTAATAAAAATCATTATTTGGCGTGTGTATAAAATCCCGGTTCCCAAACATGTTTTAAAAGCTATACGTCCATTCATAATTGATTGTGTCGTATTTACATCCTTCATCCGGAAATTCGACAAAATCTTTATTCAGGTAATACCGATCTACATTATTAAAGTACATCAAGTCATCCCATAGATATTTTCCTTTTGTACGTACCTCTTCTTCCGTTATCATTGGTGTGTTAAAAATCTCTTTGAAATACGTAATGCGTAGCGACTCATTCACTTTAAATTTACCACCAACGCCTCTCACTTTTCCATCCGGAGATTTTACTGGTCTCTTCAGATAAAACATATAGGTACTATCTGCTTTATTGAAATGGAGATTAATAAACTCAAATTCATTAATTACTAAAGCATACTTTGATCGATGATCTGGGTTAAATCGATCTTCTCTTGAAACACCACGAGGTCTTTTATAGATATACGTTACTACATCAACCATTAAGGTGTCAAGCTCTGATTGAGAAAAGTAGGTTTCAGGAGCATGCTTGTTGGCGTTACATGCCACAAAACAGCATGCTAACAGTCCATAAAATAAAATATTTGTGTACGAAGTGAATTTAAACATATCCAAAATTAAAAAGTTAAGGTCAGGGATATTATCCCTGACCTTAATAATTGCTTAATTAATTATACTAGAAATTCAATTAGCGATTAACGCCATAATCGAGATTTCTATCAAAGTTTGTCCAATCAGCAGTCCAGTCTCCAGTAGTACCGAAAGCACCGATGTAACCAACTTCTGTAAAGAATGCACTCGTTAATGGTGTATTGTCCCATTTAGCACCATTCGAAAGTATTTGATCATTTGTAATTAGGAATGTTGGTCTACCCAATTGGAAAAGAGTTGGGCTAATACCTGTTAAATCCCATGAAGCTATCGATTTATTATTGTACGCAGCAGTATTAAACCATGCACGAATATCAAAGGCGTCTACATTCTTTTTCAAGTCAAGACCTCTTGGTTCTGCACCTGGATGGTTTCCACGAGCTACCCCATTTCCATCAAGGAATGGCAATCCTGGTGCATTGCCATGAACCGCTGCATCATAAGCTGTTCCATATCCATTTCCACCCCAACCGTTAACTCCGGCAATAATTACGTTTCTTAATTGAAGCTCATCTTCTAGTGCAAAATTTGTTGAACCTGACCCGTCAATAAAGATACCGCCTAAGGGGTAGCCAGTTAAGAACGAGTTGTAAATTCTTAACTTACTTGACCTTCTTAATTGAGCTCCATGCTGAAACTCGTTAGCTATAGATGTCTCGCGAGTTTGTTTGGGGCCAATGATCGTAATGTTCGAGAACACAGATGATGTAAAAGGCTCAACTAAATTACCTTGACCTTGGTTATCTACCTCAAATCCGT
>CAYNKN010000181.1:0-3648 GCA_964397805.1 uncultured Chryseolinea sp.
AAACCAGTGAAAGTTTTATATGCATAAAACCTAACGTTAACCAGTTAGGTTCTTGAATGAGCATAGAAATACCCATGCCCAAGGTAATAATGGCAGACGGCCAGGTAATACCGTACCATAACCGGGAAGTCATTAGTGTGAGTTGCTTCAGTAAGATAGATTTTTCGGGTTCTGGCTTTTCGTACGCTTCAATAAGATAAACAAAAAGACGCGGGATATAAAAAAGGCCGGCAAACCATGTTACAATAAAAATAATATGTACAGCCTTGAGGTACAGAAAAGTCATGCTGTAAAAATAAGCAGCGAATGGTTATCAACCATCACCTTTAGTATCATTCTAAGATTATACGATCACCAACTTTAACACTTCCATGATCGCGTGCAATACTATTTTGACCAAAGTGTATTTTATGGTTGTAGTTGCGGTAGGTAGCCAAAGTCTTTAAGGGTTCTACACCTTTTAAACCAGTGCGTTGATCAACCGTAGTTAGTGTGCACCGTGCGCAGGGTTTAGTTCCGATAAAACGATTTGTGCCAATCGTAAAATTTTTCCATGAGTCTTCTTCGTAGGGTTCTCCGCCTGTAAATACAAAATTGGGTCTGAAGCGATTCATAGGCACTGGTTGTTCTAAACGAGTATTTAAATCGTCCAGCGATCGCTGGCCAATGATAAGGTAGGGATAACCATCGGCTAGACTTACTTGTTCATTATTTACTTGATACTTCGGGTCAACAGGTCGTTCATTTTCTTCTGGAAAATAAACCAGTTTACAAGTCATTTTTAGTTGATCAGAAAACCAAGCGCTATACTGCTTGTCAACTTCATGAGTAATAATTTGGTCATCCCACAATTGAACGACTTCGCCATTACCAGCAACTGGCATAATCGGAAAGGAGATTGCGTGTTCTTGATGTCGAACAGTGATTAAATCATTTTGCAATGAAACCCGAAACAACGCCAATACAGAAAGGTTACGTTGGGTAATAAATACATTATGTTCATCCACTAGCATAAAACGCCTATCATGCTGCAACCCCTTGCCCATTACATTGGCCGTAGTTAATGAAATTCCGCTAAGTGACTTAATGGGGTAAATCCAGATTTCTTGAAGTGTGCGAATAATCATGAACTTTTCGGGTTAATTTTTTGCTAACTTAATTGAAATTTTTGTCTTTAAATTATATGCTAAACAAAGCAGCGTTATGGTATTTTGAAAGTGTTGATTTATACAAAATACTTTGTTCGCACAAAGTAAAAAAATTTGACAGCACACATGAGTTTTTAGAATTTAAACGCGATCAATTTATTTATCTTCCAGATGATGCCGCATCGTTCATTTACATGATTGCCAGCGGTCGAGTGCGTCTTGGGCACTATACGGAAGATGGCCAAGAGGTAACAACAGCAATTCTTACACAAGGTGAAATTTTTGGTGAACTTGCAGTAGCGGGTGAAGAAATAAGATCGGATTATGCGCAAGCGGTAGAGCCAACCAAAGTATGCTCGCTCACCGTGCAAGTCTTGAAGGATTTAATGTTTGAAAATCGTGAGTTAAGTTTTAAGATTTTAAAGTTGGTTGGTCTGCGGCTGATGAAATTAGAGCGAAAAATAGAGCTTCTGGTTTTTAAAGATGCCCGAACCCGTATCATCGAGTTTTTAAAAGACGCAGCATCTTGGAAGGGAAAGAAAGTGGGTACTGAAACGATGATACCTACCCGACTTACACATAAAGATATTGCTTCACTAACAGGCACTTCGCGTCAAACAGTAACAACTATTTTAAACGATCTAAAAGAAAAAAATCTGATCTACTTTGATCGGAAAAAAATATTAATTCGCAACTTGGACACATTAAAGTAGCATTATCAAAGGTATTATTGATCACCCTTTAGTAGCATACCATGTCCATTAAAACAAAAGCAGAGCAACTTGGCATGCAGGCGGTAAGTCGTGCTGTGAGCCTCACTCTTCGCCAGATGCGCAAGTACGCTAAGCCAGGTATGAGTACTAAAACGTTAGATGAATACGGAAAGCAATTACTTCAGCAATTTGGTGCAAAGTCTGCTCCGAAGCTTACCTATGGTTTCCCGGGATGGACTTGCATTAGTGTTAATCACGATGTTGCACATGGCATACCTTCTGCGAATGTGTTACTCCAAGAAGGTGACTTAATTAACATTGATGTTTCTGCTGAGTTGAATGGTTATTGGGCTGATAATGGCGGATCGTTTGTTTTAGGCAATGATATTCATCAGCGAAAGCCATTAGTAGACGCGTCACGTGATATTTTGCAACAAGCTATTCAATCTATACGGGGTGGTGTACGCATAGCTGAGGTAGGACGGTTAATCGAAACGGAAGCTAAACGAAGAGGGTATACAGTTATTAAAAATTTAACGGGTCATGGTGTAGGTCGAAGCTTACACGAAGAACCCACTGAGATTCCTTGTTACTTCGATCGCTTCAATACCAATCGGTTCAGGAGAAATTCTGTAGTGGCAATTGAAACATTTATTTCAACGCGTGCTACACGGGCTTATCAAAAAAATGATGGATGGACATTAACAACGAACGATGCTAGTTTGGTGGCACAGCATGAACATACCATTATGGTTACCGATCACAAACCAATTATCTTTACAGCATCAAATGGTATATGGGAAGTGTAAAATTCATTTTATTTCTAGAAGCCATCCCAAAAATAGAAGTGCAGAAACCACAAAGGGCACAAAGGTTTACACAAAGAACTCAAAGTGATTTAATCACCTACTTTTCATTGCGAACTTTGTGCGTTCTTTGCGTTCTTGGTGGTTAAATGTTTTTTTGAGATGGCTTCTAAAAATAACGGTGTGATGTTGTTAAGCTGTTTCCTATTTTTTTTGAGACTTTGTACAGCATACCATTACTTTAAATTTAATTCATGGCACGAATACACATTGATATTCCGGAAGTTTTTTTATTCACCACCGAAATACCCGTGCGTGTTGGTGATCTAAACTATGGCGGACATGTTGGTAACGATACAATACTGTCTATCCTGCAAGAAGCACGCGTCCAATTTTATCGAAGTATTGGGTTTGAAAGTGAATTATCTTTTGAAGGTACAGTTGGGCAGATTATTGCCGATGCCGCTATACAGTATAAATCGCAGTCTTTTTTAGGTGATGTGTTGGTTGTTAAGCTAGGCGTAACCGACTTTAATAAGTATGGATTCGATATGGTTTATGTAGTTTATAATAAGGCTACCGATAAAGAAGTAACTCGAGGCAAAACAGGAATAGTATGTTTCGATTATCAGCTAAATAAAGTAGCGCGTCTTCCTGAATCATTGCGATTAAAACTTAATGGGTAAAGGGGAGTAGAGTAGTAGCCGTTTGTATTTATTAAAACCAGCACAGATGAAATCGCCATACAAATGTTTTATAGCCAACGGTATATTAATTCAGGCGATTCCATGTGACCATTAACTAAAAATTTTTAACACATGAAATCCATAACAATTGAAGAGGCTCAAGTACAAGTAGATCAGTGGATCAATACAATTGGCGTTCGGTATTTTAGTGAACTTACCAATATGGCCATTTTAACCGAAGAGGTTGGTGAGGTAGCGCGTATTATAGCTCGAAAGTATGGTGAGCAGTCAGCAA
>CAYNKN010000181.1:3658-6581 GCA_964397805.1 uncultured Chryseolinea sp.
AAAAGAAACAGATGATAAAAAAGAGTTAGCCGATGAATTGGCCGATGTGTTATGGGTGGTAATTTGTTTGGCCAATCAAACGGGTGTGAACCTTACCGAGGCTTTTGTTAAGAATGTAGAAAAGAAAACTCTTCGTGATAAGAACCGCCATCAGCAAAATCAAAAACTTAAAGAATAAATTTTGAGCTACCGATTAAACCCGCAACGCATCATCTTTTAAGACAGGTACTACCGTATACTGATTTGCTGTGAGGCAAAATTCAATGTCTTTAAAAATATTAAGCTTAGCTAATCGCTTTACATGGCTAGAGGGTTCTAAAAATTTTACTAAGTCGGCTTTAGCTAGTGTATACAAATGCTGCGCGGCTAATGGTGCATCGCAAGCAAGTTGAAAATTAGTTTCAAGCAAACTAACCAGTGCCCCTGCAAAGAGCGTATCTTCCAGATTAACTTTCCCTTTCCATCCTGCACAAACTATCAATACATTATTCGCTTGTTGCAAAAGATAATTAGCAACCGCTTGGAGATTAAGAAATGCACCAATAACAATTTCTTTTGCTTCCGCAGATTTAGCAATCGCTTGAGTTCCATTGGTGGTAGTAAAGGCAATGTATTTCCCTTGTGTAGAATGGTGCATATATTCAAAAGGTGAATTACCAAAATCAAAACCCGCTACTTTTTTCCCGTCACGTTCTCCTGCGGTTAGGTAACCTTCTGATTTTAATGCAAGGCATTCTTCCAAGGAGGCAAATGTTTTTATATGATCAACCCCGTGGGCAAAGGCAGTGACCATACACGAAGTTGCTCTTAAAATATCAACAACAACAACGGTGGTATTTTCAAGTGGGTAAAGGTGTATAAGGTCTGGGCTAAGACAAACATCAATTGTTTTCATAGTTAACGACTACAGGGATTTGTTGTATGACAATTTTTTCGAATATGAATAGCAGAATATCGATTACCTAATTCGTGTGCTTTGCACCAATCTTGGCAGGCTTTAGTTGGTTTTCCAAGTTTGTATAAAGCAATGCCTCTGTTATGTAACGAGTTGTCATGATTAGGATTAATGGCTAAGGCATCATTGAAATCAGTCTCGGCTTTTCGGTAGCTGGTTAATTTTAGGTAAACGGTACCTCGTTTAAAGTAGTAGAGAAAATTATCGGCTTCCAGAGCAATAGCGTTGGTATAGTATTGAATAGCCTGCTGAGCGCTGTCGAGTTGTTCATAGGCATTGCCAATTTGGAAAACGTACTCACTCTCTTCGGGAATACTAGCCGATAGTATTTTGTAATCGGCCATCGCGGATGTGTATTGCTTTAAATTGAAGAAGGCAACCGCGCGGTTATAGCGATAAATGGTGTTATAATCATTTAGCTTTACCAGTTCATGTAAAATGGGTAAAGCCTTTTCGTACTCATCATTATCGATGAGTTCAGAAACAACCTTGCTCAGACGAACTTCTTCTGCTGTTTGCGAAAAAATTTGACTGCTTAGTAAAAGCAAAATTATGACTGTCGCTATCTTCATTTGATACTAGCTTGTTCGATGCTGTTAGATTAGCGGAAGTTTTTGCACTACGGCTTTTAGCTCACGACCCCGAACTTCAATATAAATTTCTGTTCCGGGTTTTGCATGATCAACCATAACATAACCCATACCTACGCCAATACCCAGTACAGGCGACATCGTGCCCGAAGTTACTTTACCAATAACAAGTCTGGCTTCATCTTTAATAGGATAATCATGACGCGGAATACCTTTATCGATCATTTTAAAGGCAACTAGTTTTTTAGCAACACCTACTTCCTTTTGTAATTTCAATCCATCGGCATTGGTAAACTCTTTGGTAAATTTCGTAATCCAGCCCAAGCCGGCTTCTAATGGCGATGTGGTGTCATCAATATCGTTTCCGTACAAACAATATCCCATTTCTAATCGTAAGGTATCGCGTGCGCCCAAGCCAATGGGTTTGATGTTAAATTCTTTACCAGCTTCAAACAAGGCGTTCCAAATTACTTCGGCATATTCGTTCTTCATATAAAGCTCAAAACCGCCTGCACCTGTATAACCCGTATTAGAGATAATAACGTGTTGAACACCGGCCAACTCGCCAATGGCAAAATGGAAATAGGGTATAGTGCTAAGATCAATAGCCGTTAGTTTTTGAACAGTTTCTACCGCCTTTGGTCCTTGAACTGCTAAGAGACAAATTGTATCGGATATATTTTTGAGTTCAGCACCGTGTGTATTGAATTGATTAATCCAGTTCCAATCTTTTTCGATGTTGCCTGCATTAACTACAAGTAAATAATCTTCGTCTTTAATTTTATAAACAATCAAATCATCAACAATGCCGCCTTGGTTATTAGGTAAACAGGAATATTGAGCTTGGTTATCATTGAGCTTCGAAGCATCATTACTGGTTACACGTTGAATTAGGTCTAAGGCATGTGGACCCTTTACGGTAAACTCACCCATGTGCGAAACATCAAATACGCCAACACCCTGACGCACCGTCATGTGTTCTTCGATATCGGATGAATAACGAACAGGCATATTGAAACCGGCAAACGGAACCATTTTGGCACCGAGACTTACATGCAGATCGTTTAACGGAATGTGTTTTATATCCATAATAAATATTGAGATAAAGGTAATTTAAATTTTTACACGAGCTTAGAAAGTAGATTAATCAGCGAAGGCTGTGATGCCATCAACTCATTCTTTAATTATTCATTAACTTTTTCAGCATGCTTTAAGGCTGCATAAATATCATCGCGCACCTTTTCTATTTTTTCCATTTGGTCTTCTAAATAGGCACGTGCTTTATCCTCGCCTTCACTATCTGGAATCGGATCGAAATTACGCATCCAAGCCATCATACCTTCTTGTGCAATTTCTACTTCTAGCGCTGCATCGGTAA
>CAYNKN010000182.1:0-6519 GCA_964397805.1 uncultured Chryseolinea sp.
AATTGGTTTCAAGATAAAATGATGCGATTTTACGAAAAACCAGTTAGCGATGGCTACTCATTTCATTTACAAAATGGTCCTCTAAAAAATATAACCAAGAAGTATCATCATGATAATTTTTTCTGGAAACAAATAATCGATCACCACAACTATGATGAATTTTGGCAAAAGCGAAACATCTTGCCGCACTTAAAAAATATTAATCATGCGGTAATGACTGTAGGCGGATGGTTTGATGCCGAAGATCTTTACGGGCCATTAAATATTTATAAAACTATTGAACGTACAAGTCCGAAAGCTCAAAACACGATTGTTATGGGGCCTTGGGCGCATGGTGATTGGGCGAGAGAAAACGGAAAGTCGATACACAATCATATTTACTTTGGCGATAGCATTTCTACTTTTTATCAACGCGAAATTGAGCGAAAATTTTTCGCTTATCATTTAAAGGGAGATGGACAGTTGAATTTACCAGAAGCCTATATGTTTGATACCGGATTGAAGAAATGGGAGGCCTTTGATGTATGGCCACCGCCTGTAGCACCCATGCGTTTATACTTTGATGTAAATGGAAAACTTTCTATTAACAAGCCACTTGATGAAAAGACTGTATTTGAGTATACCAGTGATCCGGCCAAGCCTGTGCCCTATACTTCACAAACAGAAGGATTAACATTTACCCCGCGTAGGTTTATGAGTGATGATCAGCGTGAAGCTTCACGAAGACCGGATGTATTAACATTTCAAACCGATGTATTAGCCGATGATATAACTATTGCCGGTGAAATTATGGCGAAGTTAAAAGTATCGATGACGGGTAGTGATGCTGATTTTATTGTAAAGTTTATTGATGTGTATCCAGATAATCACCCGGCTTATGCGCATAATCCACCAAATATAATTATGGGTGGATATCAGCAATTAGTACGAAGTGAAGTAATGCGTGGTCGATTTCGAAATAGCTTTGAAAAGCCAGAACCATTTAAACCGAATGAAGTAGCTGATATAAACATTCAACTACAAGATATATTACACACTTTTAAGAAGGGGCACCGAATGATGATTCAGGTGCAGAGTACCTGGTTTCCGTATATTGATAGAAATCCTCAGAAGTATGTAGAGAATATTTATCTGGCGAATGAAGAGGACTTTATCAAATCAACCATTCGAGTATTTGGATCTTCAGTGATAGAAGTAGGTGGAACCCAAACGATGAAGGCAACACTGGATAGTAAAAAGTGATGGATGTATCCGTAAATTTTTTCATTTTTCCACCGGCTTATTATTTAAGCCAGTGGAAGAATATTACTGGAACCAGTTGATTCAAGTGATCTGCTATCAAGATCCGGCTACAATTCTAATTTTTCTTTTTCTTTTTTATTGTTAGGTTAGTATTACCTCCTGTAATTCTTCCATCGCTATCGTAAGTATAGTCTGATTTTACTTTCTTTTCCGGATTGTTTGGGCCGATGGGTTGTATCGTGCTTCCTTGCTGATTTTTATTTCTGAGCAAAGGTGATGAGTTTGAGATACGTGTTGAATCTGCTTTCCATTGAGCAATTGAATCAGCCCGATGCAAGGAGTCTTGTTTAGCTTTTTCTGGGCCTTCTTGAGCAAATACGGATGCGGAGGCAAAAAGGGGAAGTATTATTAATAGATTTTTCATAATGAAACTTCGTAAAAATTCTTAAAAAAAATCAATATCACCGAAATCATGTGTTATCAGTAGATTAATCTTAACAAAATATCATCTTCTAGGTTTAATAGAAAAACAATTTTCTTAACAATTGCCACAAACTTATTCTCCGAAATCTGTTCTTACTAGTTGTAAAAGTGTATTTATTTTTTGGGTACTTTATAAATTTTTAACGTAACGATAAACACAGAATTAGCATGAGTAATGCACTTCGCGCAAGTCTTGAGAAGTTTGTACCCGTAACTAATGACGAGTATCAATCTTTTGCCTCGCACTTAAAGTTGGCTACCTATCAAAAGCACGACTTTTTATTACGCGAGGGTGAAGTGTGTAAAAATGCCATTTTTATTGAGAAGGGTTGTATGCGCTATTTTTTTACCGTTCATGGCGAAGAGAAAATTGGGCAATTCTTTTTTGAGAACTCATGGTATACCGATTTGGAAAGTTTCTTGACAGACGAACCTTCGGAGCAGAATATTCAGGCTTTAGAGCCCATGGAGGTATGGCTTATGTCTAAAAAATCGCTTTATAATTTATACGATAGCAGTAAGACGTTTGAACGTTTTGGTAGGCTGTTAGTAGAGCATGGTTTTTTAGGAATACGCAAGAAAAACAAAATGTTAACCAACCTCAGTCCGGAGGAGCGTTACTTAGACTTAATAAAAACGAGACCTAAAGTGGTAGAGCGTATTTCACAACAGCACATAGCTTCTTATTTAGGAATTCAACCAGAGAGCTTAAGTAGAATTCGCAAGCGTATACATAGTCAGGGAAAGTAATATTTCAATCCGTAGAATGTCTGTTTCAGACTAACTTAACTCAGATCAATTTTCTGCTCATTTCTTTAGCTGAAGTTTGTGTCAGTAAATCAATTACGCACTAAAAACTAAAGAAATGAAAAATCTATTAAGGATGGGAGTAGTCTTTTGGCTATTCGCAGGTACACAGGTTGTGTATGCACAAGAAAAATCAAAATCGCTTTATGCTGAATTTGGGTTTGGATTCGGTCAGACATTATTTTTTGGAGACACTAAACAAAAAGTAGGAAATGCACTTGGTGCGTCATTCGATCCGGGGGTAGTTTCTAATTTGTTTATGAGTTTCTATTATACGCCTCAAAAATTAAAGGGCTTTGGAATTGGCGGACGAATTAAGGGCTCTATTGCAGGCCCAGTACGCGAAGGCAACGATGATTTCTTTTTTAACTATTACACTTTTGGCCCTACCATAAAATATTATCCTTTTTCGAAACAATTTAATAAGGGGTCGTACACGCGCCTAACCGTTGGTAGTGGTCAACTTACAACGAAACGCGCTAACGAAGAATCCAATAACTATACACATCAATTTGCTGTGGGCGGCACCGTAATGGGCGGCATCGGTTACACATTTTTAATAGCCAATAAAACGTTTAGCATCGAATCTGAATTTGAGTTCTCTAATAGAAATGGCACCGTACAGGGCATTGGTGATGATACCTTTCAAAGCGGACAATTAGGTGTAAACCTTATCTATTCTTTTTAATTCTTACTAAATTTTAATTCTTAAAATATGAAAACGTTCTTCAGCGTACTGCTTTTAACTTTTATGATACAAACAGTTGTGGCTCAACAAGGTGATTGGAAAGAGGATAAAAAAATTTCTGTACTGTTTGGATTAACACAACCTTTGTTTGCCTCGGGTTTTAATATTGAGGGTAACTACATTCACAAGCGTTTAATTTTTGATTACTCACACGGTGCTGGTTTAAAATTTGGCAGTGATTTAGTAACTACTGAATTGAGCGAACAGGGAGTGGTTGTATTTGTGCCGTGGACTACCGGGTTTGGAGTGGGGTATAGATTTACCGAGTGGCTTAACTTACGTGTAGAACCTAAGTGGCATCGTTTTGAATTTTATTACGATGGGGAGTCGCGTAATGATGCTAATCGAATAACAGCTGATAATACATTTAGTCTGGGGCTTGGCCTGTACGGATTTTTTCAGCCTTTTAAAAAACAAGAAAATTTCTTGAAGGGAATAACAGTTGCACCTAGCGTTCGCTTTTGGCCAACTCTTTCATCGGAGATTCCCAGCGATGGATTTTCTTATGAAAATAAACGTACAGGTACAACAGAAAAAATTGAAACACTTGATTCTGGTATAGGTTTTACACCACTCATTGTAAACATTAGTATTGGTTACACTTTCGATTTAAAAAGAAAGAACTAAGTATGAACAGCATTTTGGTCATTGAGCCTGTCGGTGAGGCAGGCTCTGCTTTTTTAAAAGAGTTGTTAACGTATGACTGTTGGATAACTGTGTTGGTAAAAGATTCTGATGCCATAGCATATGAGCATATACGATTAGAAGTTATTCAGGGATTTGAAGTGGTTTATAAAGACTTACTCCATGCTATGGAGGGTCAAACATTGGTTATGCTTTGGTTAGGTGATAGAAATTTTGCAGATCATTTACCAAATATTGTAGACGCCATGCAGGTGAATCATCTCGATAAACTTATAGTATGGGAATCAAGACAGTATACACTAACACTTTCACCATCAATATGGGAGCCCTACGGTATGACGCACTATGATCATGATGAATTAGTAACGCAGTATAAATTGCAAACGAATCATCAATTGGATATGTATGTACTGAACTCAATGAAAGAAAGCAATTTGGCGGCTTTTGTCAACTCATTTATAAACCGAAAAGTTAAGTGTTTTTAAAACCTTTATCTTAAGCCTGTTTATTTTTTTTGTTACTTATTCCCTTCTGACGGATAAGGCTTATAAAACGGTCAAGAAAAGAAACTATCTTTAGAGTTAGTAGCCAATTTTTAATGTATGCGGGAGAATAATGAAATAAACGAATCGAAGTGGATTAAGAATAGAAAGACTTTGGCGTGGGAACCAGAGATTCTTATTTCGGGTATTGTGCTTATTGGGCTATTACAAATACCTAAGTATTTAGACGAATTAATTCTCTATATAAATGATTACGGGCCATCTATTTTTTTATTCTCTGATGTTGATGAAGTAATCGGTGCCGTATTAAAGACTGGCATTTTTTTTCTGATAGCAGGTCTTATCATTAATTTAATTACGCGCAGTGTATGGGTAGTGATGATTAGCATGAGTTATCTTTTGCCCAAAGGCTATCAACCTCAAAAATTTGGATTTTATAAGCTATACGAACAACAGCTTCTGCGATTTAACTCTTTTGAAAGAAGTATACTCAAGCTTGATGAGTACTGTTCATTAATTTACTCTACTACCTTTTTACTGTTTATGTTAATAGTGGGTGTGTGTTTTTTCTTATTAACTGTGAGTGGCTTTTTTATGTTGGTATATAGCTTAGTGCCAGTACGGAGTGAACAGTTTAATCAACTAATTAATTTTGCCATAAATGCCTTTATCCTTCTTTTTGGCGGCTTGTCTCTAATAGATTTTCTAACGCTCGGCTGGTTTAAGAAATGGAAGTGGTCGGCTAAGTTTTATTATCCCATTTATAGAGTAGTTGGTTTTTTAACACTATCTCCTCTTTATAGAAATATTTATTATGGGTTGATATCCAAGTTTAATCGATGGAAAATTTTTGCTGGTTTTATCTTTTTTATTTTTTTAGTTGTTTGTGTTGTCAATATTATGCAGGGTAATGATTTTTTGATTAACCAGAATACGCTTCATCAGTCTAAAATTGGTGTTACCACCTATGATGGATATTATGAAGATAAAAATCCTGAAAAAATAAGCTCTTGGATTCACATTCCTTCTGCTGTAGTAACAGACAATGTGTTAGAAATATTTGTTGGCCATAAAGTGGCTTTGGAAGATTCCATTTTTGATTCTTTTGAGCGTGCGAAAAAAATTACACGCGCAGAGGTGTTGTCGAATGATTCACTACGATTAGCCGCCATGAATAATTTCTATCGACTAACCATTGATGGACAACTATTAGATGATGTTCAATATGAAATGATAAATTATACCAAGTATAAGCAAATGGGTTTGTTAACGTTTCTTCCGCTAGACTCACTTCAGTCAGGTACGCATACATTAGATTTACAACTGAACATGCCATCAAAACCAGTATATGCTCGTGTAATGTTTTATAAAGCTGCCATGCTTTGATAGTTTTCTGAATTAAAATGTAATTAAATTGAATACTTGAAGTATGCGAGGCTTTGTTTAAGTAGTATTTTAACGAAGTAGTTTATTGAATACGTTCCTGAGGATTGAGTTGGATTATAGGATAAAGATGAAGCGTAATTTTCTATGTTTTCTTTTACTTGTGGTATGTTTACAAACATCATCACAATCACTTCCAAACACATGGTGGATGGGGGGAAGAGTGGGTAGAAATTATGCCAATATATCAGACCTGCAAAAATGGGCTTTAACGGAGGGAGTCACGGATGTGCCCAGAGGTACTTCTAATACATTGTTAGGATTTGATATTGCTCATCAACGCGGGCATATTCCTTTTCAATTTAGTTCAGAGCTTGATGTTCCCAATCTATCTTCTTCATCTCCCTACTTTTTTAGTTTCAATTTTCAGTCGGGGTATACTTGGTTCCTTAGCGATCGAACGCACGTCAGTACATTGGGTGGTATTGGGTTAGGATATTCAATTATTCGATTTCGAACGACACCTACTTCATTTCAATCCTTACCATACGACCATTCTGAGGCTTTTGCGCGATCTGGTTTATTTTTATATAAGACAACTATTCAACTGACGCATGCAGTTGGTTGGGATTATTTTAAGCGATTGAGACCCGTAGTTGTAGGTAATATGGGTTATTAGGGAAAGATTTCTCAATCGGCTTATAGATA
>CAYNKN010000183.1:0-6498 GCA_964397805.1 uncultured Chryseolinea sp.
AGTTTTTTTTCTTTTACAGCATCAATGAGTTGAATAACACCATACGCAGCTACAATTAGAAAAAGATAGTACGTAATTTGAATATGATTTTCGCGCAAGTGTAAAGCAAGAGCCGCTGTAGTTAAACCAAAGCCCAGTATTTTTTTTCCTGAAAAAGTAAGGTGTATACCGGCCATCACTAAAGGCATAAAGGCAATGGCACCAATGCGCCCGTTATGTCCGGCAACCAGACCAATAATCATGTAGGAAGATAATCCAAACGCAATGGCACCGGCAATCGCTAAATATGGTCGAACACCAAAAGCAAGTAACATGATGTAATAACAAATAAACGCCAGAAAAACATTGGCTATGGGGTGGGGCAATGATAAACTCAATACACGTTTTAAAAAGCTCACCGGACTATTACCCCACTCTACATTAATAAAATAGGCAGGCATACCACTAAACATGGCGGGCGCCCATAATGGCTCATCACCAGTTTTGTCGCGATAATCGCGTATAGCTTTCGATGAACCTTCCCATTGTTGAATGTCGTGTTGGCTCAAGGCTTTTCGATCGAAAAATATGGGATTGAAAAACGTAATGGTAACGATTAGAAAAACAACGGTAGCCAATAGATGGGGAAGAACGTGCTGCGTAAAGTTTATTTTTTTCATCTGTTAATAATTGTTTTAAAGTAGACAGATGGAATCGCCTGAATTAACATGCTGTTGGGTATAAAGTATTTGTATAGCGATTTCATTGGTTACTCATTTTTAGAAAAATCAGACATCTGCCAAACGACAGTATTCAATGTTTAATTAGTAAGGAGATTACGGTAAAAAGATGGTGCAAAATAGGAAGGTTTCCGCAATAAATGCAGTTCATTTTTTTCTGCCTGTGAAATGATGATGGACTCCAGCGTATACTAAAAATCAGGTTTATATATCTGATAAAAGAAAGTACCAACTAGTAAAGTAGAATTCAAAGGTGATGGCGCAGAATAATAATACCCGCGAGTAAAATGAGTATCGCAGTTACACGCTTTATGTATGTGGTGTTGAACCACCGTAAGCTGGTGCGCGAACCCAATTGGCCGCCAATAAGCACAGCAAAACATAAAGGTAAACTAAACGACCATGTAAAGGTTGGAATGCCCTTCGAAAATTGCCCAGCTAAACCACTCACCGAGTTTACCAGAATAAATACACTAGCCAATGCAGCTATCTTTTTGGGTTCTGCCCACCGCAAAAAATGTAACATGGGCGAAAGAAATATGCCACCACCAATGCCTACTAAACCAGAAAGAAAACCAATACCTCCACCCAGCGCCATGCTTACCGGTGTTGTGCGGTAGTGCTCGTTTTCTTTTTCATTAGGTTGTATCCACAAAAACATGGCTGCTACAAGTAGTGTAACGCCAAGAATTATAAAAAACACAGTATGCTCAAGTTTCCAAAAGCCACCGATATAGGCTAGTGGAACGCTGGCTACAAGAAACGGCCATACTTCTTTCCAGATAATTTTTTTATCGCGATAGTATAGTATGGTACCTCCGGTAACTACAATAATATTACATAGTAGTGCAGTGGGTCGGATAACTTCGGGCATGATGCCAAACATAGGTTGCGCTAAAAGAGCCAGATAACTCGATCCACCGCCAAAACCTACTGAAGCATAAACAAGGGCGATCACAAAAAATCCAACACAAAGCAGCGGAAGGTATGAATCCATAGTTTATGAAATGAGTGACGATAAATGGATAGATTCACCCATATAATTGATGTTATCCGCCAATAGTTGACATCGATTCATGAACTGGGTTTGCCTTTCGATTTTGCTCGGCTTCGAAACCATCTTTCGGGCGATTACTAAAAGCTTGTAGTAATTTTTCTTTTATCGCTTCATCACTTTTATGATTTCGTAGTAAGGCTCTTACATCCAATACACCATTATCATATAGACATGTTTTTAAAGTGCCTTGTGCTGTTAACCGAATGCGATTACAGGTACCACAAAAAGTACGACTAAAGGCAGCAATAATTCCGATTGTACCTAAGTTGCCCGGTACGTTGTACTGACTGGATGTTGAAAATAACGGATCGGGAATTTTTTCGATGGTAGGATATTGCGCCTGAATGAATTGAAGTATTTTTTGATAAGTCCATGTAAGGGTAGGGTAATGGCTACCTTCTCCATTAAATGGCATTTCTTCAATAAAACGTATATCAATAGGGTTGTGCTTTGTCAATTCGATGAGCGGAAAAATGTCATCGATATTTTTTCCTTCCATCACCACTGCGTTTACCTTCACAGGAATATTTTGTTCAAGTAATAGGTCGAGTGTTTTTCTTACGGCAACAAACTCATTACGTCTGGTGATTTCAAAAAATCGTTTTTCGTTTAATGTATCCAGACTAAGGTTTACAGAAGCAATGCCCAGTTTTTTTAATTCAGGTATGTATGGAGCAGTAAGTACACCGTTTGTTGTTAGATGTACATCCTGTATACCCGGTGTGTCTACAATCCGATTCAATAGTTGCATTAAATCAGTACGCACAAACGGTTCACCACCGGTGAGTCGTATTTTAGTAATCCCCATGCTGGCCAGAAGTTTTACCAGCCGCTCTATTTCTTCAAACGTAAGCAGATCTTTTTTAGGAAGGTATTGAATACCTTTTTCGGGCATGCAATAAAAACAACGCAGATTGCATCGGTCGGTTACGGCCAAACGCAAATAAGTAATGGGTCGTTGATGATTATCGTAAAGCATGGTGTAATTAGCGTTGCGGTTAAAGATAAGAAATACTTACTTAGCACTTCAAAATCATTGGGATATGCGGTATACGGTAAAGGCTTTTGGTATTACTAAAGAGATGGTGGGCGGTAAAGAAATAGGATTGGAGGTAACGACTGAAACCGTTGGCGGACTGCGTGAAGAGCTTATTCGTAATTACCCTCAATTGGTTGGTTTGCGATCGCTTTTGATTGCCGTAAACAATGCATACACACCCGATGAAACTCAAATTTTCGAACACGATGAGATTGCCCTCATTCCACCGGTTAGTGGCGGGTAGTAGCTAGTTTTCCTTGTTATTAGAAATGGTATTTCTTACCTTCATTTTCCTTTCTAAACGTGTTCAACCAACCACCGAATACTATGATTAAAATAACCGAAAAAGCTATTGACGTTCAAAAAGTCATCGATACTGCTTCAAGCTTAGAGGCTGGTGCCATAAATGTTTTTATTGGTACAGTTCGTAATCATGCAAATGGGAAAAATGTTTTGTGGTTAGAGTATGAGGCTTACGAAACGATGACTGTGAGTGAAATTCGAAAGCTAATCGATGAAGCTTCACACCGATGGCCACTACAAGGCTGGGCAGTTAGTCATCGAATTGGTACACTTAAGCCGGGAGAGGTTTCGGTAGTGGTGGCGGTTTCTACTCCACATCGCAAAGATTCGTTTGAAGCCTGTCAATTTATTATTGATACCCTGAAAGAACGAGCGCCTATTTGGAAAAAAGAAGTTTTTGAAGATGGCGAAGAGTGGATATCAGCCTCTCCAAAGCCTGAGTTCGCTAAAGTTTAAGTAGTGTAAAATTATTTGTAGTGAAGGGCTCCCTTAACCTTGAAATTTTTTGAACTAAGAAACATCAATCATCACACCGCTCACTCATGAATATCCTTCCCACAATGTGGACACTTCCGGGTATTGCTGTGCAGTTGTTCAAAAAAACCGGATGATAAAATACCTGCTGGCAAGGCTAACAACCCAACACCGGCAATTGCAAAGAGGCCTCCAATAATTTTTCCGATAGGTGTGATCGGTACGATATCGCCATAACCCACCGTGGTTAACGTAGCAACACCCCACCACATAGTTGCCGGAATACTACTGAATTGATCGGGTTGTGCGGCATGTTCGGCATAAAACATCACAAACGACATGATGACTAAAATGAAAATAATAAATAGAAAACTGAGTAGTAATTGTTCTTTTCTATCGGCTAGTACACGCTTAAAAATACTCATGGCGTGTAAATAACGAGCGAGCTTGAGTAAACGAAACAATGCCATTAATCGAAACACCCGTAAGAACCGAAGGTCAATAGGCAGTAGAGTTATAAAGAATGGTAAAAATGCGAGTAGGTCTACGATAGAAAGTGGTGTTCGCATGAAGCGCAACCGACCCTTTACAGGATGCGAAAACTTTTCATCTTCAACAATCGAGTAAATGCGAGCAACATATTCAACAGCAAAAAATGTAATCGAAAATATTTCGAACTCACTAAATATATAATGATAGTTTTCACGAATTTCCTGAACCGACTCAAGTACAATAGCCAACATGTTTAAAGCAATGATACTAATGAGCACAATTTCAAAAATGCGTTCGGGTAAACCACCTTTTTCGGATGGGTCAAGGGTGAGGTAAAGTCTTTTTCGAAAGGTCATGCGGTACGATTAAAATCTTGTTTACCTCCTGTTTTCGATAGGAGTTTTATTTCTGAAATAATAATATCGTGCGATAACGCCTTACACATATCATACACCGTGAGTGCGGCAATAGATGCTGCCGTTAGTGCTTCCATCTCTACACCCGTTTTAGCCGTAATGGTGGCTGTACTTTCTATTACTATTGTTTGATTAATAAGTTCGATAGTAATCTGGCAATCTTCTAAGCCAAGCGGATGACAAAACGGAATTAACTCAGCTGTTTTTTTTGCACCCATTACTCCGGCAATAATAGCGGTCTGAAAGACAGGTCCTTTTTTAGTGTAAATATCTTTGTTTACCAGTTTGCTACTAATCGATTGATCTACCAGCAAGATGGCCTGCGCACGCGCAGTACGAAGTGTACTACTTTTAGAAGAGACATCCACCATAGAAGGATTTCCCGAGGAATCTATATGCGTAAACTCTTTTTTCTTTTGTGCACACATGACGCGTAATTTGGCTTGGGCGAATGTAATAAACCTTCTTTAAATCTTTCTTACTTTCGTACAGAAAGCAACGATAACCATGATAGGAGTAGCAGAAGCAACCGCTTTAGTGATGGCGAACAGGTATACACCAACAATAGCGGTGTTACCTATCGAAAATTGTGTGAATCGTGTATTGGCTGAACAGATTATGGCCGATCGTGACTTTCCACCTTTTCATCGTGTAGCCATGGATGGTATTGCCATTTCTCATGCACAATGGTTAGTAGGCTCTCGATCGTTTACTATAACGGGTGTGCAGGCAGCAGGTGAATCGGTAAAAGTTTTATCATCGGCTACGGATTGCATGGAAGTAATGACAGGCGCTGTACTACCCATTGGAACCGATACAGTAATTCGGTATGAAGATTTACAAATCGTTAATGGTGTTGCGCGCCTTCAATTAGATGCTCTCACACAAGGTCAATGTATCCATCATCAACAACAAGATGCTGCGGTCGGTGATGTGCTATTGGAACCCGGAATACGTTTGTCTCCGGCAGAAATTGCTTTACTAGCTTCTGTAGGAAAGCACCAAGTACATGTTAAATCTTTTCCACGCACAGCGATTGTTTCTAGTGGCGATGAATTAGTAGCCATCGAAAAAAGTCCGGAGCCACATCAGATCAGACGGTCGAACACGTATGCACTTCAAGCCAGTATGAAGGAGATGGGATGGCCGGCAGAGCAACATCACTTGCCAGACAATCAAGAAGCCATGACACAAGCACTAAAAAATATTGTGGCCTCGAACGATGTAATTGTTTTGTCGGGTGGAGTTTCTAAAGGTAAGTTCGATTATGTTCCTCAAGTATTGGAAACACTAGGTATAAAAAAACTTTTTCATCGGGTTAGTCAGAAACCGGGAAAGCCTTTTTGGTTTGGTGTTTCGCCTAGCGGTCAGGTTGTATTTGCCTTGCCGGGTAATCCCGTTTCTACCTACATGTGTTTCTATCGATATATTAATCCGTGGTTGGTGGCGAGTGTTGGTCTGTCAACTGAAAAACAAGAAGTGATTCTTTCAACAGCGTATCAAAGTCTTCATGATCTTACTTATTTTTTGCAAGTGAAGGTGATTAACGATGGTGGTAAGTTAATGGCACAACCAAGTACGGGAGGTGGCTCAGGTGATTTTGTGAATCTAAAATCCGTAACAGGTTTTGTGGAAATACCAGCAGGCCAAGGTATACTACCTTCGGGATCAGTTTTACCCTACTACTCTTTTAGAAATTAAAGTTCTGCCACATCAAGGGCTTCATACACCTGACGAACCGATGTTTTGTCATCGGCCATAATCATCATTCTATCGCCAGCTTCCAGAATGGTTGATCCACCCGGACGGATAAATTTATCATTCCGATTAATCATTACGATTACGGCTGATTTAGGTAGTTTAAGCGACACTATAGTCTTACCTACTTTGCTGTTGCCGGTGGGCAAATCAATTTCAACAAGTTCTGATTTAAAGTTATCGACCAACTCCATTTCTAAAATAGAGCGCTTGCGAATACGTTCTGGAACCGATAGACCT
>CAYNKN010000184.1:0-6492 GCA_964397805.1 uncultured Chryseolinea sp.
GATAGCCGAGGCACTTACAAACTTAGTATGGGCTCCACTTACGCACGGACTAAAAGGTGTTTCCCTCAGCGCAAATTGGATGTGGCCGTGTAAAAATAAAGGTGAGGATGCACGACTTTATCATGCAGTGAAAGCAGTGAGCGATTTTTCAATTGCCCTAGGTATCAATATACCTACGGGTAAAGATTCGCTTTCTATGACACAAAAATATCCGGATGGAGAGGTGGTGTATGCACCCGGAACAGTAATTATTTCGGCTGCCGCTGAAGTAAATGATATTAACCGAACCATATCTCCTGTACTTCAACCTACAGTAGGAACAACACTTTTGTACATCGATTTTTCGAGTGATCAGTGGGCGCTTGGTGGAAGTAGCTTTGCGCAGATGCTGAATTTATTAGGTAACCAAACACCTACTATTAAAGACGATGCCTATTTCGCCAACGCCTTTCAAACGCTTCAGCAACTCATTCAGAATAAGAATATTTTGGCGGGTCATGATATCTCTGCGGGAGGATTAATTACCGCGTTATTAGAAATGTGTTTTGCTGTTCCGGATATTGGACTTAACGTTACGTTAGATGAACTTGGCGATGATTCCATTTCCATACTCTTTAGTGAAAACCCCGGAGTAGTTATTCAGGTAGAAAACGAATCTGCCGTTACATCTATACTTTCACAAGCCGGAATACGCTACACTACATTAGCGAGCGTCACCAACGCACGCTCCATCGAATTGCATCATCAAACCATTACTACCTCGTTGGCTATCGATGCACTCCGTGACCATTGGTTTAAAACATCCTATCTGCTTGATCAAAAGCAGCGTCCTCAAGCGCATGCTGAAGCACGTTTCAAAAACTATAAAAATCAAGCGCTTTCATACTCATTTCAACCGCGATTTGATGGCACTTTTAAAGCATATGGAATAAATCCGGATCGAAGAAAACCCAGTGGTATAAAAGCGGCTATCATTCGTGAGAAAGGTGTAAATGGCGATCGAGAAATGGCCTATTCACTTTACCTGGCTGGTTTCGATGTGAAAGACATTCACATGACCGATTTGGTTTCTGGTCGCGAAGATTTGTCGGATGTACAGATGATTGTCTTTGTTGGTGGTTTCTCCAACTCCGATGTACTCGGTTCAGCCAAAGGATGGGCGGGTGCGTTCTTATTCAATCCAAAAGCAAAACAAGCATTAGATAATTTTTATAAGCGAACCGATACCTTAAGCCTTGGTGTATGTAATGGTTGTCAGCTCATGATGGAACTCGGGCTTGTATATCCCGAGATGAAAGATCATCCAAAAATGCATCACAATGGTTCCGGTAAATTTGAATCGTGTTTTGTTAATGTTACTATCCCTGAAAATAATTCGGTATTACTAAATAGCATGGCTGGTGCCCGATTGGGTGTGTGGGTTGCACATGGTGAGGGTAGATTTGTGTTACCTACTGATAGCACTACCTATCAATTAGCCGCCACGTATTCGTATACCGCTTATCCCGGAAATCCAAATGATTCGGATGTAGCCGCAGCAGCTTTGTGCTCGAAAGATGGAAGGCATTTGGCTATTATGCCACACTTAGAGCGATCTCTTTTTCCATGGAATTGGCCTTACTATCCGGCTTCTGAAAAAAATCATCAGGTATCGCCATGGATAGAAGCCTTTGCAAACGCTTGCAACTGGATTAAAGAATCCGTTCGTACCATTTAACAAAACCATAAAATTAACTGTTGTTCTAGGTGTTGATTACGCTTATCTTCATCTTTCGATTAACAGTTATTATTATGAAGGCTTCTTATTTTGCGCTAGGCTTCGCGGTTCTACTAACATCATGTTTAGGCTATAAAGAATTACCCGTTGAGTATGATTATAGTTATAAAGGGAACTTCAAAAAATATCGAACCTTCGATATTATGAAGCCAGCAGGACCGATAGACACCACCATGTCGAACGAGGTAATCGAAAAGACCATCATTGCCCGAATGAAGTTTTTAGGGTATCGACAAGCGAGTAGTAAGCCTCACCTTATTGTTGGTTTCAAAATGTTTGAAGACAGCCTGAAGTTCAATGGCTACAACCAACCCGAAATTGAAGAGTGGATGAAATCGCAAAACGATAACCTAAACTACGAATCGAAGAAATTATATCTCAATACCGGTACTCTACTTATTCAGTTTTACGATAGACGTCAGAATCGTTCTATTTGGCAAGGTTACGCCACTACCTTGTACGGTTCCATCGATTTCAATAATAGCCGGCATCTTCGTAACGCGGTAATTTCTATACTAGATAAGTATCGATTCTGGGCAGATGGCTTTATGGAGGGTTCTACCGCCACAGCAGAAGAAAAAGACCTCTAAATTTCACAGCGAGGTTATTATTTTTAAAAATAAATCCTACATTTGCAATCCCAAAAATGGGTTCTCCGGTGCTGCCGGAGGGTATTGTCCGATGGTGTAACTGGCAACACGCCTGATTTTGATTCAGGAAAGTCCAGGTTCGAGCCCTGGTCGGACAACTAAAAAAATCCCGGCTGATCACTTGGTCGGGATTTCATTTTTAAAAGAAGATTCATGGCTGTAAAAATTTTCAGCGGAAGAGCGACAACCTACCTAGCCGAGAAAATCGCTAACGCGTATGGCGAACGCCTTGGCGAAGTAAATTACCAGCAATTTAGTGATGGTGAAATGTCACCCTTCATTACCGAATCAGTTCGTGGGCATGAAGTCTTTATCATCCAATCTACCTTTTCCCCATCTGATAACTTATTAGAGTTACTATTGATGGTGGATGCCGCCAAGCGTGCCAGTGCATCCAGCGTAAATGTGGTTATCCCCTACTTTGGCTATGCACGCCAAGATCGAAAGGACAAACCACGCGTTGCCATTGCTGCTAAACTTATTGCTAACCTAATCTCTGCTGCCGGTGCTTCCCGAATTATGGGTTGTGACTTACACGCAGATCAAATACAAGGTTTTTTTGATATCCCGGTAGATCACCTCGATGGTGCTTACATCTTTGTGCCTTACCTGAAGTCGCTTGGGCTTACTAATATCATGTTTGCCTCGCCTGATGTAGGTGGTATTAAACGCGCTCGTAGTTTTGCGAAATTTTTCAATGCCGACTTGGCCGTTTGCGATAAGTATAGAAGAGAAGCCAACAAGGTAGAGTCAATGCGGCTCATAGGTGAAGTGGAAGGCAAAGACGTTATTTTGGTGGATGACTTAGTAGATACAGCCGGCACTATTTGCAAAGCAGCTGGCTTACTGAAAGAGAAAGGCGCTAAAACAGTTCGCGCTGTTTGTACACACCCGGTTCTTTCAGGAAATGCATATGAAAATATTGACAACTCTGTTTTAGAAGAAATTGCCGTAACCGATACCATTCCGCTAAAGCAAGAGAGCAGCAAGATTAAAGTGCTTTCGGTATCTAATCTTTTCGCAAAAGCTATTCGTAAAATTCACGACAACGAATCGATTAGCTCGCTGTTCATAAAACTTTAACACGTAAACTTTTAAACTAACAAATAACAATTATGAAAACTGTTGAGATTATAGGGTATAAACGAGCAAATCTCGGCAAGGCTGATTCAAAACAACTCAGAAATGAAGGCCTTGTTCCCTGCGTATTGTATGGCGGAAATGAACAAGTTCACTTCTATTCACCTGTATCGTTGTTCCGTTCATTAATTTATACGAATGAAGCACACTTTGTTCACTTAAACATTGAAGGTGAAGAGTGCCAAGCCATTTTGCAAGAAGCTCAATTTCACCCAGTGAGTGAGATTATTCTGCACGTAGATTTCTTGCGTATCTCAGAAGATCGGAAAATTAAAATGAACATTCCAACACGCTTAATAGGATTAGCACCAGGCGTAACAAAGGGTGGTACATTAGTACAGAAACGTTCTTCATTAAAAGTATTTGGTTTCCCGAAAGACATGCCTGATCACATCGATATTGATGTTACTGGTCTTGACTTTCATCATGCTGTAAAAATTGGCGACATTAAAGTAGAAGGTTTACAACTACTTGATCCAAGCCAAGCATCTATCGCTGTAGTAGAAGTACCTCGTGCTGCTAAGATGGCTGCCGATGAAGCTGCTGCTGCACCTGCTGGCGATGCTAAAAAGGCTGATGCCAAAAAAGATGACGGTAAAAAATAACATGTAACATGTTGTTATCACGCTCAAAAAAATCCTGCCGAACAGCAGGATTTTTTTTGTTTCTTTAAAACTTAGAAACACATTGCTAGGTATGAAATACTTAATTGCCGGATTGGGGAACATTGGTGGAGAGTACGAGCTCACTCGGCATAACATAGGATTTTTAGTACTCGACCAACTAGCCGATAAACACAGCGCTACGTTTACAACGAGCCGTCTAGCTGACAAAACAGAACTGAAGATAAAAGGTAGAAGTATTCATTTAATCAAGCCTACTACCTACATGAACTTAAGTGGTAAAGCCATTGCTTATTGGCTGCAGGAATTGAAGATCCCAAAAGAAAATCTACTGGTTGTAGTCGATGATTTGGCGCTACCCTTTGGAAGCTTACGAATGCGCACCAAGGGAAGTTCGGCTGGGCATAATGGATTAAAAAATATTGAGCTCTTACTAAACGGACAAGATTATAACCGATTACGATTTGGTATTGGTAATGAATTTGGAAAAGGACAACAGGTAGATTACGTACTTAGCAATTTCTCACAAGAAGAGTTTAAACTCCTTCCCGATGCGATGACCAAAGCAAATGAAATGATTCTTTCATTTTGCACAATTGGTGTAGAGCGCACGATGAATTTGTTTAACAAATAATTACAGACTGAGATCAGCATACTTAAATTCCATGGCTAATACAGATTTTACTTTATCATTCTGAATCCATTTTCCCGATGAGCCGCCCGCTTCAAACTGGGGTGGTTCAAGTCCGGCTTCTATTGCTGCCTTCGTATAGTATTCTCGCTTAGTAGGATGTGCATCGGCACAGCAATTAAAAGTTTCTCCCCAACAATCACGAGCTAGTATGCGAACTATAATTTCAATGATATCGTGTTGATGAATTAGGTTTACATATTCATTGCCGTTTTTTAAACCCGTTTTCCCTGCCAGAAATCTACCCGGATGACGATAGACACTATATAATCCTCCCGGACGAACGATGGTGGTACTCCAGGAGGTATTTTTCTGAAACAAATTTTCGACCTCTACTAATGCCTTGCCCGAAACAGTATCCGGTTGTCTCGGAGTTTCTTCTGTTACAACGCCATCGATATTCGCATACACCGATGTTGAACTGACAAAAAGCACATATTGAATAGTTGATTTCTGTATTTGTTCCGCTAATTGTTGCATCACCATGGGGAAGCTTTCTGCCTTACCACTACTTCTTCCAGGTGGAATATTAAGGATAAGAATTTTAGATGCTAAAAATTTAGCGAGCTCAATCTCAGACTGATCTTGATGAAGATTAATAAAGTATGGAGTAATACCGGCAGCCTGTAACATCGGAATTTTAGATGAGGTTGTGGTCGATCCATTTACCGTATATCCCAAGGCTACCAAGCGTTTTGCCAATGGAAACCCCAGCCATCCACATCCTAAAATACTGACTATTGCCATGTGATAATCTTCTAAGAAATCATTCTTTACCAATTAACGAAGCGGACAATTAACACACTAGAAACTACAATATATCGTACCAACTACTACAAATCAGTAATCGGTCTATACTTAGGTACTAACATTTTCATCATGCCCCACGCTAACAAGTAAGCCACTGCACAAATAGTAAACATAATCGTATATCCTGTTTCAATGTGCCCCAATGCTTTGTAGTGATCAAACAGCGCACCACCGAGTTTGGAAACAACAACGCCTCCTAATCCTCCGGCCATACCACCAATACCGATAACTGTAGCCACTGTTTTTTTGGGAAACATATCAGAAACCGTTGTGAAGATATTGGCACTCCACGCTTGATGCGCTGCAGCCCCTATACCAATTAACAATACCGGGAACCAATAACTAATCATACCCAACGGTTGGGCGGCTAAAATAATTAGTGGAAAGAGCGCGATAAAAAGCATCGCTCGCATGCGTCCGTCATAGGCCAGATAACCTTTATTGATGAAATACATGGGGAACCAACCACCTGTAATACTTCCAACCATTGACATACTATAAAGTATCGCTAATGGAAGCATAACACCTTCATCGATTACACCATACTGAGCCTTTAAGTAAGCTGGCAGCCAAAAGAGAAAAAACCACCACACACCATCGGTCATAAATTTACCAAAAGCAAAAGCCCACGTTTGTTTATATGTTAGCAATCGTGCCCAACTTACTTTCTCTACATTGGCCGGTGTTATTTTCTCAGCTACATTTTCTTCGTTTATGTAGGCTAACTCTTCTGCCGAGAGTCGTGGTTGTTTATCTGGACGCTCATACAATACCAACCATAAGAACAACCATAAGAACCCA
>CAYNKN010000185.1:0-353 GCA_964397805.1 uncultured Chryseolinea sp.
ATGAGCAAATCGTCTTGCGGCACATAACCCACAACACCTTGTACTTTTTCAGGTTGTTCATGGATGTCAATTCCATTCACTAGCACTCTACCACTGGAAGGTTTTTCCGTACCATTTAAAACATTTAACAGCGTTGATTTACCTGAACCACTGGCGCCCATTAAACCAATTAGTTTCCCACCCTGCTCGGCTAGATTAATATTTTGTAATGCAGCTTTACCACTTTTAAAGTGATAAAAAATATGATCGGCTGTAAACGTTATTTTAGTTTTATGCGTATCGGATAAAAACTTACTAATGATATCGCTATAATAAATAGGTCCTACTTTATCTCCACGAATTGTACTCCCCGT
>CAYNKN010000185.1:363-6448 GCA_964397805.1 uncultured Chryseolinea sp.
GGGAACACATCAATTTTTCTACTCTTTAATAAAATACTATTGAGATACAGTGTTGTAATACCCAAATATTTCACAAAGTACACATCTCCATCTTGCAGCCTTAAAATAGCAATAAGTCCAGTAAGGTCGCGCTCTACCATGCGGGGGCCTGGATACTCGCCCGAACCTTCATCAATAATAAGAACATGCCGGGAAGCCAGTTCGTCCGAATCTTGTCCAGAAACAAACGAACGTAATGCATCAATATCTGCTTTGGGAATCTTTAATGCCTGACCGATATAAAAAACCAGGTTACTCTGCCGCTCCGATATCTCATTGTCTGCATAAACTAACTCGATGATCTTAACAATAAGTACCAGCTTCTGCTGCATCATTAATGCCTGATTCACCTGCTTAACAATATGCATGATCTTCGACCAATCATCCACAAATTGTTGGGTGTCTGCATCTAAACTACTTAGCTCTTGTTTGGTATCAATCTGATTTTCCTGACAAAACGAATCAAATAGTTTTAGGTAGTAAGCGGTAGCCTCTCTGTTTAAATGAAGCCCGAGGAAATCTTTTATATTGGCGCGTTCATCTTCTGTAATGCGTTCGCGCGCAACAATGGCAAATAATTGAATAATAGCTTTGAGTAGTTCTTCACTCATACAGCGAAATAGGGTAAGCTCTAAAAAAATCCAAAATAAGAAATAATAAGGAGCAACATGATGATCAAAAAATAAAAAAGCGGAACCAGTAGCTCCGCTTTCATTTTAGGTATAAGAATGGTTATCCAATTTTTGAATTCACTAAATCACCCAACACAAACAAACCTTCCCGAAGGTACTCATCCTCCAACTCGGTTAAGTCAGTAATAATTTCTCCCTCTTTGGGTATGCGCGTTCCTAGTTTTTCGTTAGCAATTTTACGCTTCTCCGCTTCTTCGATTTCTAATTTACGAACAGCTTTATTCAGTGATATGCGTGTTTCATTTAAATTTTTACGAGTCTCTTCAGTTTCTGAAACAAATCGACTTAATACGGCATCGGTCTGTACTCTACCGTGATAAGCCTTATTTAGACTGGTTAATATCCGATCGTTTATCACTGGCGTTTTTTGGAACATAGTCCCTCTAATTTCGTCCCATGGTAATGCACTTGGATTTGAGCTTTCTCCAAACTGATCAGGATCTAGCGGTGTTGGTAACTTAATATCAGGCGTCACTCCTTTATTTTGTGTACTACTGCCAGTTACCCGATAGAATTTCTGAAAAGTAAGTTTCAATTCGCCAGCTTGTTCGCTTGGATCATTGATAAATCTATTTAAATCAATAACAGTTTGAACAGTTCCCTTTCCAAAGGTAGACTCGCCTACTACAACTCCACGGTGATAATCTTGAATAGCACCCGCAAATATTTCTGAAGCTGAAGCACTAAACCGATTAGTTAAAACCACCAATGGGCCATTGTATAAAATAGAAGGATCATCATCGGTTACTACATCAATTTTGTTGGCTGAATTTTTAACCTGCACCACCGGGCCATTCTTAATAAAGAGGCCGGTAAGATCGATAGCTTCCGCCAATGAACCACCACCATTATTGCGCAAATCTAAAACCAAGCCATCCACTTTTTCAGACTGCAACTCTTTTATGAGTTGTTTTACATCGCGTGTCGTACTGGTATAGTTTGGATTTCCTTTTTGATATTCAGCAAAGTCGATATAAAAACTTGGAAGTGTAATAACACCCAGCTTCATTTGCTTACCATTCTTTTGATAAGGTACAACACGTTTTTTAGCTTGTTGATCTTCTAACTTAACTTTATCGCGAACAATACTAATTACTTTGGTTGGTCCTACCACACCCGTTTCAGCAGGTAAAATTTGTAATCGTACAGTCGTGCCTTTAGGCCCTTTGATTAATTTTACTACTTCATCAATGCGCCACCCAATAACATCTACCAACTCACCATCTGCACCCTGCCCTACTGCGGTTATGCGATCGTTAGCTTTTATTAAACTACTCTTATCGGCTGGGCCACCCGGAATAATCTCGGCTACTTTGGTATAATCATTTTCGGTTTGAAGTCGCGCTCCAATACCTTCTAAAGATAAACTCATCCCTTGTTTGAAAAGATCAGCAGCGCGTGGTGACATGTAATTGGTATGTGGATCGTATGCCTCTGTAATGGAGTTCATGTAAACACTAAATACATCATCGCTAGTAAATTGCGTGATCGATTTGGTGAATCGTTCGTAGCGCTCCGTTAGCATTTTTTCTACCTCGGCTTGCTCTTTGCCTGTCAATACTAAACTTAACGATTGATGCTTGATTATTTTACGCCACACTTCATTGAGCTCGGCTTCGTTTTTACTCCAAGGCTCCTTTTCACGGTTAGTCTCATAAAATTCATCTACAGCAAAATCGAATTTTTGCTTCACTAAGGTGTTGGTAACATAATCCATTCGTTCGGCAAATCGTTTGCGAAAGACACCATAAATTTCATACGCCAAATCAACATTTTCAGCTCGGGTTAAATCATCGATTTGATAGCGATATTTTTCAAAGTCAGCCAAATCGGACGAAGTAAAATATGTTTTGTTATTATCCAGTGCTTTAATGTATTCGTCCAGAATAACAGAAGACAAAGAATCGTTCAGTGTAAGCTTTCTATAGTGGTTATTATCTAAAATAAACGAAACCACCTTTGCCTCTTTTCCAAAAATTGGTTTTGGCTTTAGAACAGTTGTATCGGTAAGAGGAAAGTTTGTGGCTGATGCCAACGACATAACCATCACAAACCCAAATCCAAGAATTAACTTCTTCATATGCATTTAATTTTAATCATTTAACGGCAGCCTATGCTTGCCCGTTGTGTGGGTGTGTAGATTTAATTCAGACAAATGCCATGCCTTGATTTAGGAACAGTACCTACTGAAGATTGTGTTCAACTAGTAATTACTTACCTAGCTGGATTTATCGGCATCAAACTCATCTAAAAATTTCGAAGCCTGATCTAAATTCTGAAATTCAAAGAATTCTTTTCCGCTAATACTGGAGTGAAGTTCAATACGAACCAGATCGATATTTTTATTACGCGAAAATTTACGTTGTGTGCTATTTCTATAATCGTCTGTTTCTTTGGTAGAAATATTAAAGGCGGTTGCTCGTACCGACTTGCAGTAATAACACTGGTAGTGTTTAATCAATTCGCCTGATGATCCCTTTTCTGGGAGTCGGGTAATTTCTTCTTTTACCACCTTCATAGTATAGAAGCCACAGCTATTACATTGAAGCGCCTGTAAATGACCTGGATACTTCTCAATTTTTACATCGCCCGATTTTTCATCTACCCAAACATCGTAGTCGATCGAGAATACATTTTCTTCTGCACGCATTCCTTCTTCCAAGTGTACGTCTTCTTCCTCCTCACTTAACAAGCGAAGTTTCTGGCCACTCTTACCTACTCGAGGCGTATACCTCCATTTCTTTAACTTTCTATTCAGAACAGTGGGGTAGTAATATTCAAGCACTAGAAAAGCGACATAGGCCACTAGTGTTCCTCCGGCAAGAGAAATAAACAACCGCACAAAAAACCAAACACCAATGTTATGAAGTTCGCCCATCCCATAGATATTGATAGCCATTAAAGTGGCTATACCAAAACATAAAAAGACGTTTTTATATACTTTAATTTCGCGTTCGTTTATGTAATCGTACTTTCCTTTATAATCGCTAATGGAAGCTATTTTGATTTTATGAAGGACATAGATAGCGAAGCCTATTAAAATCATTAATAGGGCACCAATGAGCATGGATAGATGCCAGAAATTTAAAAATGGATCAGCAAGCGGATCTGTTTTAAAGAAGTTATCAATCATATTTTCGAATTAGATTTTTAAAGTTAATGATTAAAACGAATTCCTGATAAGTCGTTTTGATAAGCGTTTATGGGTTTAATAAAACTACTACCTATACAACCTGTAGCTAGCGGAAGAGTTCAAAAGGCTTAAAAATAAATTGTGAAAAATTGCACAAACAAAGTTGCTTGATTCATGCAAGACGGGTATTATTGTGTAATAATACACAGTGAGTATGACGGATTACGAGCGTAAAAAAATCGAACTGGAGTTAAAATCATTCATCGCTAAAAATTTTGATCGGCCAATGGCCTGTAAAAATTTAGAACAAATTCGGTTTTATGTACGCGAACTGTCGCTAAAAATAGAGGCTTTAGAAAAAGAGTATGCCTTTGTTCCCGACTTTGTCTTCACACTACTTACTCAGTATAATGAGCGTCAAAACATTTTATTAACCAAAGAATTTAAAAACAGCTACTGCTAACTGCCATGCGGTATATTCCCTCTCCTATTCCCCTTCAGTTTAATTACGTGTATAGCGCCATGGCAAACGCCTCCGGCCGCATGCAGTACCATCGTATAAAACCAGGACAAAGTAAGTTGCGTATTTCGCGAATGGAATTTATTAGGACATACAACGAATCTCAAATACTGGCCATTACGCCACTACAGTTACGCGGCCAAGATGCCATATTTCAATTCGAATTTTATGTTTAGCGAATTACTTTTGGTGTACTATCCGCTCTAAGTTTGCGGGGCTATAATGGATTGATTTTATAGTCTTATTGTCAGACGTGCGATATACTAACCATTTATCTCCCTCCTGTTTATAGTAGCATTCCGTTCCGTCTTTCTGCTTATAATGTGCAACTGTTTCAATAGCTTCCGCTTCGGTGCTACAGGTTTTACTCATGTTCGATCGCTGTACTTCTTCAAATAAGTCATTGAATTTTTCACCCAATCCAAATTCTAAAATAGCGCCCGACAATACATATTGAATGTCACACAACGCATCGGCAACTCCAACCAAATCATTTTCTAGTATTGCCACCTCCATTTCTTTCAATTCTTCTGCAATGAGCGCCACACGTAGGCGACAGCGATCTTCCCCCGGAATAGCAGGCTGCGTTAAAATAGGATGCTTAAAGGTTCTGTGAAATTCAGCTACTTGATTAAGGGTGTCGGGTTGTTTCATACTTCGCGATGTCTATAGTTAAGGTGTTTGGCAATATTAGGCTAATTTCTATTTGCCGCAGTGACCGTAAAAATCAAAATCAAGGTGTTTACCGTTTTGGCAAAACTAACCCGTAAACAATTTTAAAAAAACTGTACTTTTGGTTCTTATGAAAATATTCAGGGAAGGTTCTTTTTCTCAAGTTCTCCGTTTGGCTACCACCCTTGTCTTCCTGAATATGAGTTTCTTCTCCATTATTGAAATCAGTTCACTTGACTTAAAAAATGATGATAAGCGACTTTATGACGTGTTCACAAAAATTCTTTCAAATATAAGTGAAGAAGAAAAAGACTTTGCTCCGGAAAATGAAAATGAAGGCAAGACAACAATCAAACTCATTGATTTTTTAATGGCTGGTCATCCAGCTGGTCTTGCCTGTTTATATGTTAGCAAAAAGCAAAATGCGCCCATAAACGTTAGATTTCCATGTTTTGGCGTACTTCAAAAAATTAATCAGCCTCCCGAAAATACAATCGCTTAATAATTGATATCATTCTTGCCAGCCTTTACTTTTTCCTTTGTGCTGTGCAATGAACTGTTTTCCTTTTAATTGCCTTTAAATTCTTATATAACCATTCTCAACTAATACCTAACACTTATGCCTGTAGAGTACACTAACATCTTTGAAAGAAACAAAAAATGGGTTGCTGATAAATTGGAGGCCAATCCAACCTACTTCGAGAAATTAGCAAAAGGACAAAAACCACCTATTTTATGGATAGGTTGCTCCGATAGTCGAGTACCTGCCAATGAAATAACGGGCACCCAGCCAGGAGACATCTTTGTTCATCGCAATATTGCCAATATGGTAATTCATACAGATATGAGTATGCTTAGCGTATTGGATTATGCCGTTAATGTTTTAAAAGTACGCCATGTTATTGTTTGTGGACATTACGGTTGTGGCGGTGTACTTGCCGCAATGGGTAATATGCAAGTAGGATTAATCGACAACTGGCTTCGCCACATTAAAGATGTTTATCGGCTACATGCTAATGAGCTCGAGGC
>CAYNKN010000186.1:0-6438 GCA_964397805.1 uncultured Chryseolinea sp.
ACAGTTTTTACACATCTCAATTTCACTTCTCGACCGAAGTAATGAGGCTCTAAATGTGTTGTACTTTTCGCCAAACCAAATTTCATGAAACGATTGATGATTAAGATCTCCCATAACATGGTGAGCATCCTTATCAAAACAACAGGGCACAACTTTACCGTCCCAGGTAATAACGCAGCTATGCCACATTTTCCAACATTGATTTAACAACTTATTTTTTATCGCATAGGTACCATCGTTATTTTTTCGATAGCGTGCATAACGATCCTGTGTAGGTATAAGCTCCGAACCTTGTTGGTAATCATAAATCTGCGCGGTTTTCAGTGCTACTTCATCAACACCCATAGCTTCTGCTAATCGGTAAACTTCGGGTATCTGATGCTCGTTGGGTTTTACTACTAAAAATTGAAAGATTACATGGGGCGTTTTAGATTTCAACGCTTTCTTCCAGTATAAAATATTTTTTGTTCCTTCCAGAACTTTATCTAAAGATCCCCCTACCCGATAAGATTGATACGTATTTTGCGATGTGCCATCAATAGAAATAATAAGACGATCTAATGCCGACTGAACAGTTTCTTTTGCTGTTTCACTTTTCAGGTAATGGGCATTGGTTGAGGTGGCCGTATAAATACCTTTCGAAGCGGCATACGCTACCATATTCAAAAATTGAGGATGTAAGTAAGGTTCACCCTGAAAATAAAATGTTAGATAACTTAAAGTAGGAGCCAATTCATTAATTACTTGCTCAAACAATGAAGATGTTAACATACCTGTAGGGCGCGTAAAAGATCGCAGCCCACTGGGGCATTCCGGACAACGAAGGTTGCAAGAGGTAGTAGGCTCAAACGAAATACTCATCGGCATGCCACTCATGTGTGGTTGCCCGGTTAATCTGGAGCGCTGATAGCTTGACCAAACCTGCGCAGCATTAACCCCACGCTTCCATGAGCTTTTACCGAAAATATTGATGTTATCGTTCCAGTTTCCCCGCATGATAATCCAATCTAGAAAACATAAAGATAGAGTAGCGATATTATAATTTGAGTTACTTGCTGATATAATAATCGCCTTTTTATCTTGCATTCTCGAAAATTAAATTTAGCTAGAAATACCCCGATCAACAGACTAAGCGTATGTCGGATAAAGAGAGATACCAATTAATTGATAAATACTAATTAGCCTAAGCAGCTTGATGGTTCATAAACTAGATACCGGTACAAACCACACAAAAAATTATAAGTAAATGAAACAATTTATTCTGAGTTTATGCATCGGTTTTTTAGTACTCACAGTAAAAGGACAGGAGCTCTCTGATGAAGCTAAGATTTCTGTAATTACGTGTGGTCCCTTTCAAGGTGAGGTGTATCTGGCTTTTGGGCATAGTGCTTTTCGAGTGTATGATCCTATCCATGGTATTGATGATGTTTATAATTATGGTGTCTTTGATTTCGATCAACCAAACTTCATACTCAATTTTGCGCGTGGCTACAATTATTATAAACTAGGTGTTTCTGACTATCCGCGTTTTCAATACTACTATACCTACTATAACCGCTTTATCCATGAACAGGTATTAAACCTATCGTACAGTCAAACGAAAAAACTTTATGAATACTTAGTTTGGAATGCTTTACCTGAAAATCAAAAATATCGTTATGATTATTTTTATGATAACTGTGCTACTAAAATTCGCGATGTAGTAGTTGCTGCTTTAGGCGATGAGGTAACTTTTGATGGATCGCACATTACTACAAACTACACCATTCGTGAGCTTACAGATTTGTATTTACAAGAACAACCTTGGGGCGACTTGGGTATTGATATCTGTTTAGGATTACCCATGGATAAAAAAGCCACTCCGTATGAATATATGTTTCTACCCGATTATGTAGAAGCAGCGTTTGATAACGCTACAATTACACACGATGGCAAAGCGGTGCCGATAGTAGAAGAAAAAATAATTGTATATGAAAGTATCGATGAAGAACCCGATCGATCGGTGCCTCACCCTACACTTGTTTTTTCAATCTTCGCTGTTCTTACTGCTGCCTTAAGTATTTGGGATGTTATCCGAAAAAAAATAACACAGTGGTTTGATATAGTACTGTTTACTATAGTTGGATTAGTGGGCTTGCTTTTACTAATGCTCTGGATGCTTACCGATCATCGCGCTGCTGCCAACAACTTTAATTTACTGTGGGCATTACCTACACACCTTATTGCTGTTGTAGCCTTCATTAAAAAACCACGTTGGCTACAAACCTATTTTTTAGGTGTCAGTATTATTCTCGCAGCTACACTGCTATTGTGGTGGTTCCTTCCACAGCAATTGCATACATCACTCATACCACTTGTACTTGCTCTGCTTATGCGATCGCTGGTGCAGTATCAATTTCAATATAGGGCAGCAAAATTATAAAAGAGGTTCCTACTTGAGGTAATGAGTTAACCCGTATTGTACCGTTCATTTTTTCGATTGCCTCTTTTACAATATAGAGACCCAGCCCAGAGCCGGTCGATTGTTCCGTGCCTCGATAAAACATATCAAAAATTTTCGATTGTCTTTCTGGTTCAATACCAGAACCGTTATCGGCAATTATCAATTGAATATGCTTATCAATTCGCTTAGAGGAAACTTGTATCCAACGCGATGCACATTCGGGGTTATGGTATTTCACTGCGTTTGAAATTAGATTATTGAGAACAACTGTTAATCGACTTTGATCAGCCATAATTTCAGGCACGAAAAATTCCTCATGAAAATCTATCTGATTAGCTCCTTCCAAAAACTGACAACTTTCTTTAATACTACTTACTAAATCTGGCAGGTTAACGCAAGTTGGTGTGATTTCCATGCGTGAGTTTTTAGCATAATTAATAATATCGCTAATGAATAAATCCAATCGGTTAACTCGATCAGTCATCATAGATAAATAATTTATGGTAGACTCTTCTGTTGCTTCCTTACGAGCAATATGGATGAGACCCTTAACCGAAAGAATAGGCGAACGTAAATCATGGGAAGTACTATACAAAAATCGATCAAGTTCCGTATTGGTCTTTTCCAAATCAACATTTTTAATGCGTACTTCTTCGGCCAACAATTGTAAACGTCTTTCTGATTCTTCGTTTACCTTCAAAATAAAATGAATACATACCACCAGTATAAATGTGCTCGAAGTCAGATTAATCATAAAATAACTTGACTCGTGAGCGGACTCAATTTGGTATGACCCAATCAGATTAAAGTCGGTTGCAAAAAGTGCCAGCAGAAAACCTATTGAAACTGCCACAAAAAAATTTCGAATGGCTCGTTCTTGATTTCCGAATATGGCCATTGAAATTGCGATGAGCGGAAAATAAAATAAATAGATACCCACTTCTTGCGGCACTAAACATGCGTAGATTGTAAACAATACATTGAGAAGCGCAAGCGCTACAATGCGCGCAGTATTAATATAACCCCAACGATGTATCCAATAGCATAAAAAAATAGTGAGCGTAATAGCGATATCAAGGATCAACGTCCAGAAACCGACATGTAGTAAATCTTGCACCGAATGGAATAAACCCATTACGGTTGCAAACAGGGCTACACGCTCAAAAAGTTTTGAGCGCTTTGCTTTAGCAAAATCTTCAATAGAAGTGGGAATTTCATGCATTTCCATCATTGAATACAATCACGCGAAAGTACATCCGGGATCGTATCCTATATATAAGGATAGCGCGTGAAGAATACCTATGTAGGTTTCTAACCAAATTTGGCTACATATGAATAGGCCTGTTGGCTGTAGCAGCCAAACATGCTTCTTTAACTGCTTCCATATAAGTAGGGTGAGCATGCGACATACGCGAAACATCTTCAGCCGAGGCTCGATACTCCATCGCTGTAACACCTGTGGCAATCATATCAGCAGCGCGTGCACCAATAATATGCATCCCTAATATTTCATCTGTTTCTTTATCGGCCAATACTTTTACTAATCCATCCGTATCCATACTGGCACGTGCTCTTCCCAATGCTTTGTAGGGGAAACTTCCCGATTTATATGCGCGCCCCTCCGATTTAAGCTGTTCTTCCGTATACCCTACACTGGCTACCTCTGGCCAGGTATACACTACACCGGGTATGAGTAAGTAATTCATGTGTGGTTTTTGTCCGGCAAATTGTTCGGCAACAAACACACCTTCTTCTTCTGCCTTATGCGCTAACATAGCACCGCGCACTACATCGCCAATAGCGTATATGTTATCTACTTTTGTTTTTAAATGATCATCAACAGGTATCTGACCTTTTACTGTTTCGATACCCACCTTATCAAGACCGAGTCCTTCTGTGTAAGGTCTACGCCCAATACTTACTAAGCAGTAGTCAGCTTTTAGCTCAATTATCTTTCCGTCTTTAGCCTCCGCTTTCACCACTACTTCTTTTCCTGTATTCTCTACCGATGTTACTTTGTGGCCGAGGTAAAAATCCATCCCAATTTTTTTTGTTGATTTCAACAGCTCTTTTCCCATGGTACTATCCATGGTAGGGATCAGGCTATCTAAGAATTCCACAACGGATACTTTTGATCCGATACGTGCGTACACAGAGCCGAGCTCCATACCAATAACACCTCCACCAATAACAATCAATTTCTTTGGAACCTCTTTCAATTCCAGCGCTTCCGTGCTGGAGATAATTCTTTTTTTATCGAAAGGAGCAAAAGGAAGTGGAGTAGGCTTTGAACCGGTGGCGATAATAATACGCTCGGAGGTAATAACCGTTTCCTTTCCATCTGCGGCTTTAATCTGTATAGTATTTTTATCCAAGAAGGAACCCGTACCGGTAAGCACATCAATTTTATTTTTCTTCATTAAGTAAGCAATACCGTCTACGTTAGATTTTACAACTCCGGCCTTTCGCTTAATCATTTGCCCCATATTTACTTTGGGCGCGGCAATGTCAATACCATGTTCGCTGAAATGTTCTTTGGCATTATAAAAATGTTCGGATGAATCCAGTAAAGCTTTTGATGGTATGCATCCTACATTTAAACAAGTACCTCCTAGTGTATTATATTTTTCAATGATAACCGTTTTGAAACCTAATTGTGCACAGCGAATGGCAGCTACATAACCTCCAGGCCCCGAACCGATAACAGCGACATTATATTGCATGATAATTTTTTTTATGACTTACTTATTTGCACAGCGATCCATGCTGTGTTACTTATACTCCCAAGATTAATCTTCCTGGATCTTCCAACATTTCTTTAACACGAACCAGAAAGCTTACTGACTCCCGACCATCTACAATTCGGTGATCATACGAAAGTGCTACATACATAATCGGGCGAATTACAATCTCACCTTTTTGAACTACAGCACGCTCAACAATATTATGCATACCTAAAATAGCCGACTGTGGAGGATTGAGAATAGGTGTTGATAACATCGAACCAAAAACTCCACCATTGGTAATGGAGAAAGTTCCTCCTGTCATTTCATCAATAGAAAGTTTGCCATCTCTACCTTTTGTAGCTAGTCGAACCACTTCGCCTTCAATTTGATGAAACGACAGTGCCTCGGCATTGCGAATTACAGGTACCACCAATCCACGCGGAGTTGATACCGCTATTGAAATATCACAATAGTCGTGGTAAACAATTTCATCGCCATTAATCGATGCATTAACAGCAGGGAATTCTTTTAGGGCAGCACAAACAGCCTTTGCAAAAAAGGACATAAAGCCCAAGCCAACACCATACTTTTCTTTGAATTGATCTTTGTACTTAGACCGTAATTCCATGATAGGTTTCATGTCTACCTCATTAAAGGTAGTGAGCATGGCCGTTTCATTTTTAACACCTACTAATCGTTTTGCGATTGTTCTGCGCAATGATGTCATTTTTTCTTGACGTACTTCGCGTGAAACACCTGTAGTAATTACAGGAGGTTTTGCCGCTGGTTTTGCTTCGGTAGCTTTTGCCGCAGGTGCCGAAGCCTTTTGTGCATCATCTTTTGTAATTCTACCACCTACACCTGTTGCTTGTACTTGATTAGCGGGTATACCTTTCTCATCTAAAATTTTTGCGGCTGCCGGTGAAGGATGACCTGCTGCATACGATTTATCACCCGTTGAAGATGCTGCGGGTGCCGCAGCCGTTGTTTCTGATTTTGGTGCTGCCTCACCTTCAGCATTTATTTCAATTTTACAGATTAGTCCGCCAATGGGTAATGTATCTTTCTCTTTGGCCACAATACGCAGAATACCCGTTGCTTCGGCTGGTAGCTCAAACGTTGCTTTATCTGATTCTACCTCTGCAATGATCTCATCTAACTTTACCTGATCCCCATCTTTTTTCAACCAAGTTGATATTGTTACCTCTGTAATCGATTCGCCTACAGCGGGTACTTTCATTTCTTTTACACCACCAGAAGATTTTGCCG
>CAYNKN010000187.1:0-6427 GCA_964397805.1 uncultured Chryseolinea sp.
ATAATTGCCTGGTTAATTTTTGGTTAGGTTAGTGTTGCTTATACAGCTTAAATACTGGATGCTACAAAAACTCGCTTTACACGTTCGCTGGTATTGGTAAGTATTTCGTACGGAATAGTATTTATTTTTTGTGCTAGTTCTTGAATGGGTAACTCCTTGCCAAATACAATTACTTCATCACCCTCTTGCGCAGCTATGTTTGTGATGTCTACCATGGTCATATCCATACATACATTACCAATAACAGGCGCTCGCTGATCGGCAATAAGTACTTCGCCAATACCTTGACTAAATGCACGACTATAACCATCAGCATAACCAATTGCCAGTGTTGCTATGCGCATTGGCGCATGGGCAATTCCTTTTCGTCCGTAGCCAATCGTATCACCTTTTTTAATCTGTTTTATTTGTGATATGATCGTTTTCAATGTAGCTACTGGTTTTAGTTGAAAATTAAGTTGGGTTGGGTCTACGCCATACAAACCAATACCGAGGCGCACCATATCAAATTCAAATTCGGGTGTTCGTAATATACCCGAGGTATTTAGAAGGTGATAGAGTGGACGATACCCAATGGCATTTGAAATAAAATCAGCACATGATTTAAAGGTTGCGGCTTGTTGTTTTGTAAAAGCGTCATGCGTTTTGTCATCAGCACCCGAGAGATGACTAAAGATCGAAGAAATACGTAAATGTGTATTCGCTTTTAAAAGATCCACTAAGGTTGGTAAATCAGATTCTTCAAACCCTAATCGGTGCATGCCGGTATCTATTTTTAAATGAATGGTACAGGCGGCTCCATTCAAAAATTGTAACAACGCATGAAGTATTTTAAAGCTATAAATCTCGGGCTCTAAGGTGTGCGTAATGAGCGATGGGAAGCTTTCTTCAGAAGGGTTCATCACCATAATAGGCAGCGTAATATTATTCTTTCGAAGTTCAACCCCTTCATCTGCATAGGCTACTCCCAGATAATCAATATTGTTGTACTGAAGTACATTAGCAATTTCAATACTTCCGCTACCATAGGCAAAAGCTTTTACCATGGTCATTATTTTGGTTGTAGAGCTCACCTTCGTTTTAAAAAAATTCAGGTTGTCTACTAATGTATTCAAATCGATTTCCATGACTGTGCCATGCACTCTGCGCTGTAGCCGATTAACAATACGTTCAAACGCAAATGACCGTGCGCCTTTTACCAGAATAATTTCTTGGTGGAGGGAGTCAAAATTAAAATTTTCCAGGAATGCTTGTGTAGAAGGAAAGCACTGCGCAGTGGAGGGCAGGACATGTACATAGTTGTAAAGTACGGGGCCAATGCCAACAAACTCAGTAATGTTATTTTTTTCGATTAATGTTTTGATGGACGAAACTAACGCATCATCAGATAGACCAGACTGCAACATATCTGATAAAATTAAGCGCTTCGTATTTTTCTGTTGTTGGTGTGTTAAAAACTGCAAACTAATTTCCAGACCACTAAGGTCATTATTGTAAGTATCATCAATAATCTGACATTGGTTGATACCTTCCTTAAGCTCGAGTCGCATAGGTACATGATGTAGCATACGTACACGTTCTTGAATTTGCTCTTCGGTATACCCAAGTAATACCATCAGCGCAACACCTTGCATACAATTTTCTATAGAGGCTTTATCCCGAAAGGGAAGTTGTAGCGAAAATTTATTTTCTTGATGTTGTAGTATAACTCCAGATGAAGAATAGGAAACGATGATATCTGCATCTTTCGATGAACCCCACGTAAAGCTTTTATACGAACCAGACGAAATAGCATGATGAAGTTCGGCATGATCGGAACAATAAATAATCGTAGAGGTATGCTTAAAGAGCGCTAGTTTCTCCTGAATTTTTTCTTGGACACTTTGAAATCCTTCATTATGTGCTGTGCCAATGTTTGTAAAAATTCCAATAGTAGGTTGAATGACCTCCGCCAAATAATTCATTTCATCTGGTTTGGAAATACCGGCCTCAAAAATACCTAGCTCATGATGGTTTTGTAACGACCACACAGCTAGCGGCACACCAACTTGCGAATTATAGCTTCCTGGGTTTTTCGAAATACTAAAATCAGCAGAGAGCATTTGAGACAACCACTCTTTTACAATAGTCTTACCGTTGCTTCCGGTAATACCAATAACCGGTATGGTAAATTGGCTGCGATGATGAGCCACTATACGTTGCATCGCGCGTACGGTTGAGGGAACCAGCAATACATTGGCCTCCGATAAATTGCGCAAGTCGATGGAATCATTTTCCACCACAAACTGTCGTACGCCAAGTTGATACAGCGCTTCTATATAAAGATGTCCGTTATGGCGAGATCCGGAAATAGCAAAAAACAATAGTCCATCTGTAGCTATAGTTTTCCGGCTATCAACTGCTATAGAAAGTATTGGTTTATTTGAAAATAGCTGTAGGGTGCGTCCTTTGGTAATACCTTCAAGATCAGTAAACAGGATATTAGAAGAGGCGTGAACCATTAGGTACTTTTTTATCAATACTACATAAAACGACTTGATTAGCCTCATCGGGAAACCCTGTTACCAGTACTTCTGAAATGAAAGTGCCGATTTGGCGAGGATTAAAATTCACGACACATATTACCTGCCTTCCAATTAATTCTTCCGGCAAATAATAATGTGTTATCTGGGCGCTTGATTTTTTTATGCCGAGATCTCCAAGATCAATCCAGAGCTTAAAAGCGGGTTTTTTAGCCTCAGGGAATGGTTCTGCATGGGTAATGGTGCCTGCTCGAAAGTCAATTTTCTCAAAGTCCGCCCACGTTATCATAAGTTAGAATGTTGATTAAAACCTTAAAAATCTGCAAAATGAAGTTATTGCTTACATTCAACCCACGAATGCTCGTTTATGTATATTGAACCACAGCAATGAGGGCTTAATTTTGTACTTTTCCGAAACAAAAAATAATATTCTGGCGTTATGATGTTTATCTGAATAAGATGGAACCTAAACTGAAAACCATATCTCTTTTAAGCTTTCTACTCGTATTACTATTGGGTACGTCTGTCTTAGCTCAAGATGCAAGCTTTCCGATTTTAGAAACCTACACACCAGAAAATGATAAAGAGCGCGAGCGTGTTATTTATTCACCCGGAGAATCAGAAAATGCAATTTCAAAACCTTCGGTAACTACACCAAAAGATTCTTCTTCGTTTCGCCAACCTACTCAGCGAATAATCAAACAGCCAACAGGTTCTTCAATACCAAAGTTATCGTCAAAACCAATTCCCGATGATGACTCTATTCTCTCCTTTAATTTCCTCTATTATATTTTTCAAAAATATAAGCTTCAAGATATCGTTGATTAATCACGCCTAACTTGATTTTTGCTATATTTGCAACTCTGTTGCAAAATGAAGGTGGTGAGGTTATTATTTTTCTTTTCTGTATTACTATCGAGAGGCACTTTTGCCGCTGAGCTTCATCCATGCGAGTTGGTGTTGTCAGGCGTGGTAAAGTCGGGTGATGGCAAAGCTATAGCGGGCGCGACTATTCTACTGGGATCAACCGGAACAACGACCAATCAAGACGGTACTTTTTTATTTACGGCAGTTTGCGCAGGTACGCATGTTTTAGAAGTTAAGCACATTGGCTTCGAGACTTTCCTTCAAAAGGTTAAGTTGAATACCAGCGAGGTGCTGAGTATTACCATTAGCGAAGAAACAACCTTGTTACAATCGGTAGAAGTGAATGCCACTACCATGCAGGCAGGGCTTACCAATTCATCACACGTTCTGGGACAAACTGAACTCGATCATGCAGCTGGGAAATCACTAGGAGAAACGTTGAAAACAATTCCGGGAGTCAATGCGCTACAAGCCGGACCTGCCATCTTTAAGCCAGTCATTCATGGGCTTCATAGTCAGCGAATTCTTATTTTAAATAATGGAATCCGGCAAGAAGGACAACAATGGGGTATTGAGCATGCTCCTGAGATTGATCCATTTACCGCTTCGGAAATAACGGTGGTTAAAGGTGCGGAGGCTGTTCGTTATGGGGCAGATGCCATCGGTGGGGTCATTATTATTAATCCGCAAGCCATTCACAAAACACAAAAATTTGGTGGAGAACTTAATACGGGCTGGATGACCAACAATAGAATGGGTGTATTCTCGGGGATGTTTGAAGGAGGTATTGCAGGTAATGAAAGTTGGAGTTGGCGGTTGCAAAGTACGGTAAAAAAAGGTGGTGACTATAGGGCACCGGCATATCGATTGTCGAACACAGGAGTGGAAGAACTTAATTTCTCTGGCACACTGAGTTATGAAAAAGAAAACAAAGGGATTGAAATATATGGGAGTAGTTTCAATACAGAAATTGGTATTTTACGAGCAGCACATACGGGCAATCTACAAGATTTGGAGTCATCTATTCAAAGCGGATCGCCTTGGTATATTGCACCGTTTAGTTATGCTATCGATAATCCAAAACAACAGATTAACCATCAACTTCTAAAAGTTCGAGCACACCATGTGCTTTCCGATTGGGGAAAGATTAATATCTTATATGGAGGCCAGTACAACAAGCGGCAAGAGTTTGATATTCGCAGAGGGGGGAGAGGCGAGCGACCCTCTGTACTGATGCGACTTTTTACCAATGTATTGGATGTCTCGCTTGATCATGACCACGCACGACATGCGGGTAGCCTTGGCGTTAACGTTACGCACAAGCAAAACACCAACGATTCTCAAGAAACAGGTGTGCGTCCGCTGATACCGAATTATCAGCAAATTTCGACTGGTGTGTTTTTTATAGAAAAAATTCGGAGAAATAATTGGACGCTTGAGGTAGGTGCTCGTTACGACTACCAATTTTTACAAGTGGCGACTTTTATTAACAACCGCGATTTAGTGAAGCCCCAATTTAACTTTCATTATTTCTCGGGTTCGTTAGGTGCCAACTATACGTTTACCGATGCATTACGTATTACAAATAACTTCAGCTTTTCTACACGACCTCCTCATGTTAGCGAGTTGTATAGCGAAGGATTACATCACGGCACTGCGGCTATTGAAGAAGGCCTTATGCGACCACGTGGAGAAGTATTGACCGATCAACAATTTATCAATAAGGAAAAATCTATGAAATGGATTAGTACCCTGCAAGTAGGTAGTGGTTCTTTTACGGCTGATTTTTCTATACATGCTAACGTTATTGATAATTATGTTTTTTTAAGACCGGTTGAATCACGACTAACCATTCGGGGGTACTTTCCGGTATGGCGATATGAACAAACCAATGCGTTGTTAACAGGCGCAGATGCACTGATTAATTGGGATGCCACAAAAAGTTTAACGTATACAGGCAAATTCGCCTATCTGTATGCACGCGATATTTCTCGAAACGATGCATTAATTTTTATTCCGCCACCATCTATGGATCACAGTATTACGTGGCATAAAACTATTGGTAGACTTGATGACTGTTTTTTTAAAGTAAGTGTTCCCACTGTTTTTAGACAGACCGCTGCACCCATTACAGTATACCCATCGGCTATTCCTGACTATAGTGGAGAACGTATTTATGATATCGCACCAGCGCCTGCACAGTATACGCTTTTAAATCTTGAACTAGGATTTCAGCTACCTGTAAAAGACAACAGATTGCACGTGAGCATAGCGGGTGAAAATTTGGGAAATGTAACCTATCGAAATTACATGAACCGCCTCCGCTACTTTGCTGATGATATCGGCAGGAATTTTATTTTACGATTAAAGTACTCTTTTCATAAACACGATTAATTAACTATAAACTAAACACAATTAACTATGAACATGCAAACCAATTTAATGATGCGTTACCTGTCCCGTTTTTTTCTTTCACTATTTGTAGGTGCAACCATGTTGCTTATAAGCTGCGATAATGACGATCCAGATCCAGTGAATGAAGAAGAATTAATCACTACACTGATTGTTAAGCTGACACCTGAAAATCCAGACCTTGATGTAGTTACACTTGAGTTTTATGATGAAGATGGTGATGGTCCCATTGCTCCAGTGTATACTTATACACCAAGTGGCAATGCAGCTCAGCTGAAAAAGGAAGCGATTTATAACGCTGAAATTGAATTATTAAATGAAAGCGAAACTCCTATTGAGGATGTAACGGAAGAAATTGAAGAAGAAGCCGATGAGCATTTATTTTGCTTTACAGCCAATGCCGGAGCTTTGGCTATTGTATATGCGGATGAAGAGGCAGACTACATAACAGGCGGCTCAGATACAGCTGTAGGCTTAAAGTCTACTTGGCGTGTTGGTGCAACAACCGGAACTGGAACTGTTCAGATCGTATTGAGACATCAGCCCGGCACTAAGACTGGTGCGTGCCCAGGCCCTGGTGATTCTGATATTGAAGTGACCTTTAATGTTGCTATTGTTGAATAGTA
>CAYNKN010000188.1:0-6394 GCA_964397805.1 uncultured Chryseolinea sp.
CACACTATCCATCGCTTACTTTTGAAAAGCCAGATATGGAAACTTTTCGTAATCTTGCGCTGGCTTTTGAGGCGCTAAAGCAAAGTGGAAACATGCCTTGCGTGCTTAATGCGGCTAATGAAGTAGCTGTGGCAGCATTTCTGGAAGATAAAATTGGTTTTCTGGAAATGTCTGATGTAGTGGAACAATGCTTGTCGAAAATCGATTATATAGGCGCTCCAACATACGATGACTATGTAGCAACGGATAAAGAAACGCGTATTAAAGCGTTGGAGTGGATTGGGTAGTATTTGCAGGGAACGACCTTGCTCAACAACATAAAACTGAATAATTAAGGATAATGGATTGGATGATTAGCTTAGCTCAGCTTTTATTGAGCCTCTCTTTTTTAGTTGCTGTACACGAAATGGGTCATTTACTAGCAGCCAAATACTTTGGTATGCGGGTAGAACAATTTTCTATCGGATTTCCCCCTAAAATCTTTTCCTTTAAAAAAGGTGAAACTGAATATGCCTTGAGTGCTATTCCGCTGGGTGGTTATGTAAAAATTTCCGGAATGATTGATGAATCACTGGATACCGAGACCATGAAGCAAGAACCTCAGCCGTGGGAGTTTCGCTCTAAGCCAGCTTGGCAACGCCTCATTGTTATGTTGGGCGGCATCATTGTAAACGTGGTGGTTGGTGTACTTATTTTTATAGGTATTACCTACGCTTTTGGCGATGAGCAAATCTTAAAAGATCAGATCAATGCTAACGGAGGTTTTTATGTTGGCCCTATCGGGGAAAGCATCGGGCTAAAAACGGGCGATAAAATCGTAAAAATTAATGGCGAAGACTTTAGATACTTACAAGATATTATAAAACCAGAAACGCTGTTAAGCACCAACGGATTTTATACCGTAGAACGCGATGGACAACTTATCGATATCGCGATACCGGAAAACTTCATTCAAAAATTTAATAAACGCGAAGGGCCAGGCAATTTTGTGCTTAATCGCTTTCCACCCATTGCCGTAAAAATTGCCGATAACTCCATTGCCAAAAATGTAGGTATGCAAGTGGGCGATCGACTTGTTGAAATAAACGGTCAGCCAGTTTTGTATTATGACCAGGTAGCAGATTTAGTAAAAGACAGCAAAGACTCCATTGCTTTTAAAATAAACCGTAATGGTGAAATACTTTCTTTTAAAGAATCTTTTGAAGGGCATACTGGTATTGGTTTTTTCTCCTCTACCATCACGAAAGAATTCTTAGATCAGTCAACCGAAACTATTTCATACTCGTTGGTCGAGTCTATTCCCCTCGGTACAAAACGTGCCTTCACTACTTTGGCTGTACAGGTAAAAGCATTCGGCCGAATTATTACCGGTGCGTTGTCACCCAAGGAATCGTTATCGGGTCCTATCGGTATTATGCAGGCATTTGGTGTTGAGTGGGACTGGGCAAGATTCTGGTCGCTTACCGGAGTATTATCACTTGTTTTGGCGTTTATGAATTTACTGCCGATACCAGCCTTAGATGGTGGACATGTCATGTTTTTAACCTACGAAATTATCTCGCGCAGAAAACCATCTGATAAGTTTTTAGAGAATGCACAGAAGGTAGGCATGGTTATGCTGTTAACACTAATGGTATTTATTTTTGCGAACGATATTATCAAGTTGTTTGATTAAACCTTGCAACATCATTAAATAAAATGGGCATCCGAGGGGATGCCTTTTTTTATGCTAATAATTTTCGAACTTCAAGCTATAAAGTGATAAGTATCCGAACTCTATGAAAAAATTGCTCACTGTACTCCTGCCTTTTTTATATTCGGTAGTTGTGGATGCACAAATTTTAGAGACTCCTAATCTGGAAGCTTTAGCGGGCACATGGCATAGAACCAATAGTAAGCCGGGCAACAGCGGTATAGAAGTATGGACTAAAGTATCTGATGTGTTGTGGCACGGCATCGGCACCACCTTGCGGGGAACTGATACCGTATTTGTAGAGAAATTAAAAATTGTTGTAAACAGTGAAGGTATATTCTATGTAGCCGATGTACCTGAAAACAAACTCGAAGTATATTTTGCATTTACCAAGTTAACTGAAAATGAGTTTGTGTGCGAAAACCCTTCGCATGATTTTCCAAAGAAAATTACTTACCAATTTACTGGTAACACATTGCGAGCAGAGGTATCGGGTAATGGAAAAGTAATTTCATACTTGTTTGAGCGGCAGGAGTGAGTAATTGTACTTACTTATTCTTTATAATGCCATCCTTTGTATGAATGATAACAACACCATGTCTGCCGGGCTCACTATAACGAAAAGATATTTTTTAAAATACTCTTTGACGCAATTGGCATTACCCCACACCATAGTGTAAATAATCTTAACAGTAAGCACTTAATTTATTTAATTCTTACGCATAGTAGATTCTCGAATAATCAATTCGGTTTTTAGAACACGAGCTTCGGCAATGTAGTCTTCACCCTCTTCCATCATATCGATAAACATTTTCGCGGCCGTCTGGCCAATACGGTAAATGGGTTGTGAGACTGTAGTAAGAGCAGGTTCTATAATATTAGCCATTGGTTCATTGGTGAATCCAGCTACCGCTATATCATCCGGTACCTTTAACCCTGCTTTTTTTATAACATGAATAGCACCAAATGCAGCGGTATCGCATACGGCAAATATTCCGTCTGGGCGATTTGATTTTGACAGAAGTTCGTGAGTACACGCTATCCCACTTTCTAGACTGAAATCAGAATAAACAACAAGGTTTTCATGAACCTTTTTATTAGCGTCTTTCATCGCTGCGAGAAATCCACGCAATCTGTTTTTGCTAATCGTTAATGATTCGGGACCCGAAATATGTGCGATACGCTCACATCCCACATCAATAAGATGTTTCGTTACTTTATACGCACCGTCAAAATCGTCTACCATAACCATTGGTACATCCAGATTTCCTGTACGATTAAACATAACAAGTGGGATGCCCTTATTGATTAGATTTTGAAAATGATCTAGATTCTCGGTTTCACGTGTTATCGAAGCAATAAAGCCATCGACACGACTAGATAACATAATATCAATATTACGCTTCTCACTTTCATAGTTCTCATTGGTCTGGCAAATCATGATGTGGTACCCGGCATTATGCGCAACCTCTTGAATGCCACTGATCGCCTCGGAGTAAAAGCAGGTTGTAAAACTCGGTATAATAACCCCGATGGTTTTGGTTTTTTTCTTAACCAAACTTAACGCTACCAAATTGGGTTGATAGTTTAACTTTTCCGCCAAATCTTTAACCGCTTTTTTTGTTTCGGGATTTACATCGGGTCGCCCACGCAACGCACGCGATACTGTACTTGTAGAAATACCCAGTATCCTTCCAATATCCTTGATTGTAGCCTGATCGTTTTTCATGCAAGTAATTTAGAAAAGACTCTTCGTTCGGCAACGTTGTTTTAAATTAATTATCGAGGAGTCTAAACAAATTGATCAATTCCTCTTGAAGTGTAATATGTTTGTAGATGTACCTACAACAACTTTAAAATGAACATTATGAGATGGATATACAAATACGGTATTATCGCTGTGGCGCTACTTTTTCTAACTAATTCTGCTTATTGTCAGGAAAATTCCAAAACTAGTGCTTATGCCGAAGTTGACTTTTCTCGGACAATCCGGCCGTGGGATGGTTTTGGATTTAATTATGTAGAAACCTCTCAAACCTTCGATTATAAATCATTCCCTCAGGATTATGGGGGCTTCAGTATCTTAAAAGAAAAAGATAAAGAACAGATCATCAATTTAATCTTTGGCGAGGATGGTCTAAAGGTCAATCTTATTAAGATGTTTCTCGATCCGTTTCATCAATCAGTTCAAGGTGGTGCGTATGATCATCAAACAACAACAAAAAATATGCGTGATTTTGTCCAGCGAGGAGTTGTAAAAACAAAATCGCGTAACGACCAGATTTCTATTATCACAACATTGTATGGACCTCCGGGCTACATGACTAAACAGAAAGCGCTTAGAGGTCGCGATCTTGATCCAGCGTTCTCCAGAGATTTATGTTTATACTATGCAGATTGGGCTAAATTCCTTATCGATAATGAAAAGCTTCCATTGAAATACATATCCCTCCACAACGAAGGTGAGGATTGGAACCGTTGGCCTGTTAATGGGTCTGTTGATGAAACCCATGAAGGTGGACACGACTACAATTTTTTTTATTCTCCAGCACAAACTGTTACTATCATAAAGGAACTCAATGAAATTTTAAAGGAGAGAGGTATTAGGGTAGGTATTACAAATGGAGAATACACGAATTGGTATAGATTTAATGCATGGGGCTTCGCATCTGCCTTAGAGTTGGATAGTGATGCGCTTAATCAGCTTGCCCTCATTACATCACATGGTTTTTATGCAGGCGATATGAGCGCTGGCCATTGGTTTGCACCTCATAGCAGTTCAGGTTCAGATCGTCTGCGCGCTATACGGCCCGAGCTTCATGTTTGGACTACCTCCACATCATGGAACATATTTCACGATACCAATCCACGCACCTTTATTATGAATCCCCAGTTTATCAAAGAGATACATGGATCAATTCTCGATGCAAAAGTAAATGCGGTTATACCATGGGCTGGTATACAACGCGCATCGCAATGGAATAAACCCGACCCAAATCCCGGTTGCGCCATACGCGTTTTTGATGATGGTAGTTGGGAAATTCAAAAAGCTTTCTATTATTATAAACAAGTTAGTCGTGCAGGTCAACAGGGTATGGCTGTTGCAGATGCATTTGTCATGAATTCTGAATTAAGCATACTTGCCTTTGCCGCGAATGGAACGAAAAACGCAAACTCGGTTGTAGTAATTAATCAATCTTCTGAACCAAAACAAATGACACTTCATTTGAAAGGAATTGATGGAAAAATAGTTGAAGGATTTCGTACATCGGGAAATAGCGAATACAAACTAAAAGCATCCGCTGAAAAAAATTCACTCACCGGTGAAAACTACGCGAGTATCGGCAAAATTTCATTGAATGGCAGAACACTTACTTATAAAGCACCACCAAACTCGGTCACTACTTTTTTCGAGAGTAATTAGTGGAAGATGTGTTTTAGAGCTTCAATTATTTGTTTAGTTATTTTGATCTGTTGCAGTAAGCGATCTTCATTGCCGGTTATTCTTTACGTTAACTCATACCACCAAGGTTATCCGCCAAGCGATTGTATTATGAACGGAATGGATGCGTTGCTACCCGCTGATTCATTCCAAGTGATTAGAATTTTTATGGATACAAAACGTAAATCCGATAGTATCTCCATTAATGAGCAAACGCAATTTGTTCTCACCATGATTGATTCTATTAAGCCTAATGTTATCGTTGTTTCAGATGATGCTGCGGTGCATTATGTAATTCAACCGAATCAAAATAAACTAACTATACCGGTAATTTACTGCGGTGTTAACTGGTCTTCGGAAGCTTACCAACTTCGCAACGATAAGGCTACTGGTATGTTGGAAGTGCTGCCTCTTTCAAACTTATTGGGCGAAGTTAAATCACGATATTCAGGCATAAAGCGAATGGCTATCCTTTCAGAGAATTCACTTTCAGAAGAGCAAAACAAACTGATACTCGATACTTTATACAGGAATGCCGGACTCATTCCTTCTTACTACCTGGTCGACACATTCGAGGAATGGAAGCGTGCCTTTTTGTTAGCGACTGATGAAAATGATTTTTTGTACCTGCCAACAAACGGATCCATAAAAAGCTGGGATAACAAACAAGCTGAACAGTGGGTTGAAGAAAAGATTCGAAAACCGGTAGTGACATGCGATGATTTCATGATGCCCTTTTGTGTTTTTGGACTTACTAAAGTACCCGAAGAGCAGGGCAGTTATGTGGCTCAAACGGCCAAGCGTGTTCTTCAAGGAATACGAGTAGAGACAATTCACGAAACAAGTAATGTTCGGTTTGAAACGTGGTTTAATCCTAGCCTAGCAGAAAAGATTGAATTTATCCCTCCGAAAGAATTTAAAACCCGTGCAAATTAGTCCTGCAAACGTTCCCGCTATTATTATTTTGTAGGCCAACCACATATGCTTGAAGGATCTGAGTTATTGAATTAATATGCTTAAAATTAATTTATGCCACTGATTGCCCTCGGTATCGCCTTTATTGTTTTAGTTATCCTTACCATGAAGGTGCGGATGAATGCATTCTTCGCGTTGTTGGTTGCTGCGATGGTTGCCGGAGCGCTAAGCGGAATGCCCGCAAAAGCTTTAATGAAAAGTATTTCGTTGGGTATAGGTGATACCATGGGAAGTTTAGTACTACTGATCACCTTCGGTGCTATGCTAGGAAAGATACTTCAGGT
>CAYNKN010000189.1:0-6392 GCA_964397805.1 uncultured Chryseolinea sp.
GCAAGCGAAAAAAGTAATACTCTCGGAAACCATCGGTGATTACAACTCCCCTATCAAAAAGTTAAAAGTGGTATTTCATGGATTACACCAACAGTACATTACGGTAAATGGAGAAAGTAAAAATCTTCAGCCGGAGGTAAACCAATTTTTTGATGCGCTTGAAAAGTTTGATCCATTTTATGATCCAGCACCAGCACCGCAAGAAAATGTGTTTGCCTTACTACTTGATTATACAAAAGATGAACTTGTTTTTACGTGGTAGTACTTGCTGTAAACTACCACCCTCAAAAGAGGTGGCTTTTAATTGAATGCAAAGCATTCTAAAAAAATATAAACCACAAAGGACACAACTATTTTTCTCAAAGAACACAAAGTAAAAATTGTTTCTCTCTTTGTGATTTGTTTGTGCATCCTTTGTTCTTTGTGGTTAAAAAATGGCATAGCCTAAATGACATAACCACCGCCAAAGGCGCTTGGTTTTAAGCTATACTAAACTCGCAAACCTGTAATCAGAACTCATGCTGCCTATACAGAAAAAATTAACAACCTCATTTTTTGCGCTGCTTAGCTTACCGGCTACAGCCATGGGTTTTGCTTTGTCGATACAGATATCTGCGCTTAGTTGGATTTTATCAACACACTACAACCTCGATATTCATGAAGTAGGAATGGTGTGGGCTGCTGGCCCGATGGCTGGAATTTTCGGACAAGTACTAATTGGGTTTATCAGCGATCAAGTTTGGTTTTGGGGCGGTCGCAGAAGACCTTTTATTTTAATAGGTGGTACACTCGCAGCCTTGTCTCTCTTTGCATTACCTAACTTAGGTGAACTGAGTGAGATTACTGGCTTCAGTATTTTTGTGATGGCTATTATGGTAGCCACTACGTTAGATATCGCCATTAACATAAGTTTTAATCCTACGCGATCGCTTATTGCTGATGTAACACCACCGGGTGAAAACAGAACAAAAGGTTATACATGGATGCAAACTATATCGGGTATGTTTGGCGTACTCGCGTATGTAGTAGGAGCATATTTTGGCAATTACAACCTCATCTACTTCGGAATTATTTTGGTGTTATTGTTTTCACTACTACCTATTCTATTAATTCAAGAACCCAAACAGCTTACTGAATCCATCAATACTCAACCTAATCAACCACAGGTAGTAGTTCAATACAAGCAATTGTATCGAATCTACTTCGCACATGCCTTTTGTTGGCTCGGTGTTCAAACCATGTTTGTTTACATCATTGCCTTTATTCAAAATCAAATGGCGAGTATGCCGAGTACTGACTTAGGTGTGGTTATCTCTATTTCGTTTGCCATCTTAAATACGGTAGGCTTTTTATTACCTGCACCTATATTAGAACCCTTATCAAAAAAAATCGGACGCGTAAAAACACACACCTGGTGCATGGGCATAATGGCAGCTGGTTACTCCGCTATTATTTTTTTAGGTACTACGCCTTTTATGTTGTATGTACTGATGGGAATTGTCGGTATTGGTTGGGCTGCTACAGTTAGTTTACCTTTCGCTATTATGTCAGAAAAAGTAGACACTTTAAAGATGGGATTCTTCATGGGCATCTTTAATCTTTCGGTAGTTATTCCTCAACTCATTGTTAGTTTTGGTTTTGGTAAAGTCATTCAACTAGCCGAAAATAAAAGTATCGTGTTTACGATCTGCGCTGTATCGTTGGCAATCTCAACGGTTTTGTGGACTTTAGTCAGCGAACATTCAACACCCACACACCAACAACCCTAAGCCTTGTCAACTATGCGTATGTCTACAGCTATAGAAAAACCCAGGTTATCCTTATGGCAAATATGGAATATGAGTTTTGGATTCTTTGGAATTCAATTTGGGTTTGCCTTACAAAATGGAAATGCTTCACGCATACTGGGCATCTTCGGTGCCGATGTTGAACACCTTTCCTGGTTTTGGCTTGCTGCACCATTAACCGGAATGATTGTTCAGCCCATTATTGGTTACTATAGTGATCGAACATGGACTTCATTAGGAAGAAGAAGACCCTACTTTTTGGGAGGTGCTATTCTGGCATCGGGCGCTTTACTATTTATGCCTAATGCAGATATGCTGGTGAGTATACTCCCTCCGCTTTATGTTGGGGCTGGCACGTTAATGATTATGGACGCCTCGTTTAATGTGGCGATGGAACCGTTCCGTGCACTGGTAGCCGATTTATTACCTTCTGATCAGCGTACTCTTGGATTTTCTGTACAAACATTTCTCATTGGATTAGGTGCCGTTATCGGTTCGTGGTTGCCCTATGTATTTGCTGAGTTTTTTGATGTCGCTAAAATTGCTGACCAGGGTAAAGTTCCGCTTAACCTAAGCTTATCTTTTTATGTAGGTGCATTTTCATTTCTGGCTGCCATCCTCTGGACCGTATTTACAACTAAGGAATTTCCGCCCGATGAATATGACAAAGAAGCTTATCGAAAAGAGCCTGCAAAAAAAGGATTCGCGCAAATTATAAGCGACTTTTCAAATATGCCCACTACCATGAAACAGTTAGGGTTGGTGCAGTTTTTCTCGTGGTTTGCTTTGTTTTCGATGTGGGTTTTTTCTACTACCGCCATCGCTACACATGTATATGGTTTACCGGTTGGCGATACGAAATCAGCCGCCTTTCAAGATGCTGGTAATTGGGTAAGCGGTCTGTTTGGAATCTACAATGGTGTGTCTGCCATTTATGCGCTATTTCTTCCGGCAATAGCCTTAAAAATTGGGCGTAAAATGACTCATGCTGTTTCGCTTACCGCTGGTGGTATTGGGCTAATTTCGATTTACTTTATTCATGATCCGATGCTGCTCATTGTGCCCATGGTAGGGATTGGTTTTGCTTGGGCTAGTATACTCGCCATGCCTTACGCGATGCTGGCCGGATCAATACCTGCACACAAAATGGGAATTTACATGGGCGTATTTAATTTCTTTATCACGCTCCCACAAATTATCAATGGTGTAATTGGTGGCCCCATCGTTAAATACCTCTACGGATCACAAGCCATTTATAGTTTAGTAATGGCTGGTGTGTTCTTACTTATTGCAGCTTTTTGTGTTCGGTTTGTAGAAGATAAAGACGATGTGGTTAAAGCATAAGTCTTCTGCACAACTACTTTGCCTCTGCCTGTGGCTATTGCCTGCGCTTAGTAGTGCCCAGCAATACACCTCGTTTACTGAAACCCTAAAACAATTAACAGGCGAACAGAAAGAACAGGTCTGGAAATCACTTATAGAGAATGAGCAAATACCTTTTGTTTATGAAGATTCGGTAGCCTTTCTCTTTCGAGGCGAGGCCAAATCCGTGAGTTGGATGGGCGACTTCAATGGTTGGGGTTTCGATAAGAATTTTCAGGCAAGCGGCACACAACTTCCGGGCAGCGACATTTGGCTATTGAAAGCATCGTTTCCAAAAGATGCCCGGCTTGATTACAAAATTGTGATCGACAATACAGATTGGATTTTAGATCCCGTTAACCCTCATCAACAGTGGTCGGGAGTAGGCGGAGGTAGTCCGAATTCTGCCTTACACATGCCTCTGTGGAGATCGGATACCATCACGCAAGTAATGCCTGCCATCTTTCGAGGGAGAGTTATCAACGATCTATTGATCAGTAGTAAAAAATTAGGGTACCAAGTAGGATACAGTATTTATTTACCTTCCAATTTTAAAACAAAAGACAGTGAAGTATACCCTATTCTTTATGTATTCGATGGTTATGAATACATGCATGAGCGAATGGGTAATATGATAACCGTTTTAGATAACCTCATTTACCTAAAGGAAATAAAACCAGTTATCGTAGTTTTTATTGATCACCGCGAGCCTGTGAATCGTGCGAACAACAGACGCATGCAGGAGCTATCCATGAACGATCGATTTGTTGATTTCCTGGCTGACGAACTGGTGACCAAAATAGAAAAACAATATCCGGTAACTACGGATCCTACCCAACGAGCGGTATTAGGTACCTCAATGGGTGGTCTGGCAGCGGCTTATGTGGCGTTCGCTAAACCCGATTTATTCGGACTGGCCGGCATTCAATCCCCAGCTTTTTTAATCCGACCGGAAATTTATGCGTATTGCGATCGACCCGAGAAGCCTGTTAAAATTATGCTTACCACTGGCCTTGTGCATGACGCACACGAAGGCACTTTAAAAATGAAAAGTGTACTAGACAAAAACCAATGCACCTACCAGTACCGAGAAGTAAACCAAGGGCACTCATGGGGAAATTGGCGGCAATTGATAGATGATATCCTACTGTATTTTTTTCCGACTAACTGATTAACTTTCGGGCACTTATTTTGATAACTGGCTATACACAAGCCTTATTACTAAGCATGACCTATACTAGCCCTACCCTACACCAATCACCTAACCGTATGAAAATTAAACATCTACTTATTCTGGCAGTCGCCTTTATTTTGACTGCTTGTAGTTCAGGTAAAAAAGCATTTGAACGGGGTAATTATTATGAAGCCGTAATGCTCTCGGTAAATCGGCTCAGACAAAATCCCGACCACTCGAAATCTACAGAATCGTTAAAAAGTGCATACCCCCATGCGGTGGAGTATTATGAAGGTCAGATTAAAAACGAAATGGCTTCCAATTCAAATTTCAAGTGGAAAAATGCCATTCAATCATACGATCAGCTCAACACCATGTACGAGGCCATTCGTACCTGCCCAGGTTGCAAGAAGGCAGTACCTAACCCGAAAAGCTATTATGCCGAAATTGGCCCAATAAAAGAAAAGGCTGCCGAAGAAAGCTACAATGCCGGAATCGATGCGTTAATGAAAGGCACACGGGTTGATGCCCGAAGAGCATTCTTTCTTTTTAGAGATACCCAAATTTTTGTTCCCGGATATAAAGATGTTGTTGAGTACCTCGACAAATCGAAATTTGAAGCAACCTTGAAGGTGGTTGTTGAGCAGATTCCGGTACCTAGTCGCTACAACCTGAGTGGTGGTTTCTTTCAAGATAAGGTAGAGGAGTTTTTGATGACCAATTATACCGATCAAGGGTTCATAAAGTTTTATACACCACGAGGTGCCGATGCCGAGAACCTCGCCTATGCCGATCATATTTTACGTATTCAGTTTGATGATTTTTCGGTAGGTAATTCCGTGCTCAGAGAAAGAGAAGAAACAGTTTCGCGCGACAGTGTAAAAGTAGGTGAAGCCAAAATTGAGGGGAAAACCGTTCCCGTTTACAACACGGTAAAAGCTAAACTCACTACCTATCGCAAAGAAATTGTCTCCAATGGATTGCTGAGTATGATTGTGGTAGATGCTAAAACCAATAGTGTATTAACCCATCGAAAGTTTAATGGTGAATATGTATGGGTAAGCCAGTGGGCTCGCTTTAATGGCGATGAGCGTGCGCTCGATGACAAGCAATTAAACATGTGTAAACTCCGCGAGCAACAACCTCCTGTTAATCAGGATCTGTTTCTGGAGTTTACCCGCCCGATCTATAATCAATTGATCCCTTCGTTACGGAGCTTCTATCAAAATTTTCAGTAGAGTGGAGTAAAAAGGAAATGTCTAGCTGATGATAGTAGCTACTCACAACGGCTCGCTAATTCATGTGAAGTAATCTGGTTTAAACAAAACCTAAGATTACTTCTCTTGTATTTTTTTGAACAAGTAATCGTTTTGTGTTTTTTCCGACATTTTAATATCACATACTAAACCATCTTACCCAAGATCAGGTTAATACTTGAAAGTAAGCTTAAGACTATGCGAATAAGTATGTTATCTGTTGCGCTCGTACTTCTGTTAGCAGGGAATTCGTGCGGACAAAAAAATAAACAAACCAAAAACAACAACATGGAGAGTTCAACACTAAAAGAAGGATTACAATTGGCCACCTTCGGATCTGGCTGTTTTTGGTGTACCGAAGCAGTCTTTCAACAAGTAAATGGCGTTGAACGCGTAGAGTCGGGCTATACAGGCGGAAAAGTTAAGAACCCTACTTATAAAGAAATCTGCACCGGATTGACCGGACATGCCGAGGTGATTCAGGTAGCGTATGACGAGTCTGTAGTTAGCTTTGAAGAATTGCTAGAAATATTTTGGCAAACACACGATCCAACTACGCTTAATAAGCAAGGTGCTGATGAAGGTACTCAATATCGCTCGGCAATATTTTATCATTCTCCGGAACAAAAGGCATTAGCCGAGAAATACAAAAAGAAGTTAGATGAGTCGGGAGCTTTTGCTAAACCCATTGTTACCGAAATAACTGCACTGGACGTATTTTATAAAGCTGAAGACTATCACCAAAATTACTACAATCTTAATGGCAATGCTCCCTATTGCGCCTACGTTATTCAACCGAAGCTGGAGAAATTC
>CAYNKN010000190.1:0-6377 GCA_964397805.1 uncultured Chryseolinea sp.
TACCTATCTAATTTAATTGGGTTTAGTTTGGCAGCCTCTAGCAATTATTACTTAAACAGAACCTTGGTTTTTAAAAATGAAGCGCGGGGTATTGGTAAGCAGTACATAACATTTGTCAGTATTGCTCTGGTGGGTTTATTGTTAAACAGTTTTATTATCTGGTTACTTTCGGATAAATTCTTTTCTATCAATTTCTACATTTCAAAAACGATGGCAACGGGTGTTGTCTTTTTTTGGAATTTCTCTATGAATTATTTTTTGAACTTTAAAAAAATAACACCTGATCTTTAACGTAAAAAAGCCATCCCTTTCGAGATGGCTTTTTTTGTAAAGCAGAAAATAATGGTCTACATATTTTTTACTATCTCCTCGCCAAACTCAGAGCATTTCAATAATGTAGCACCTTCCATCATACGATGGAAATCGTAGGTTACACGTTTAGAGGCAATCGCTGCATTAAGTCCTTTAACAATTAAATCGGCAGCTTCTTGCCAGCCTAAATGCTCCAGCATCATTACTCCCGAAAGAATAACTGAACCTGGATTTACTTTGTCTTGACCGGCATACTTAGGTGCAGTACCATGAGTTGCCTCAAAAATAGCATGTCCTGTAATGTAATTAATGTTACCTCCAGGGGCGATACCAATACCACCAACAATAGCCGCTAATGCATCAGAAATATAATCGCCATTTAAGTTAAGCGTTGCCACTACTGAGTATTCATCCGGACGCAATAAGATTTGTTGTAAGAAGGCATCAGCAATCGAATCTTTAATAATGATTTTATGTCCACCTTTCTCAATTACTTGCCAAGACCCACCGTCTAAATCAACCGCACCAAATTCATTTTTTGCCAATGCATACCCCCAGTCGCGGAAACCGCCCTCGGTAAATTTCATAATGTTACCCTTGTGTACCAACGTAACGCTAGGCTTCTTATGTAAGATAGCAAACTCAATAGCTGCGCGCACTAGACGCTCAGTACCTTCTTTAGATACTGGCTTGATACCGATAGCTACAGTCTCTGGAAAGCGAATTTTCTTAAAGGCTTTAGGAAAAGTATCCTTTAGAAAGGTCAATACCTTTTTATTGTCTTCGGTTCCTTCTTGAAACTCAATACCAGCATAAATATCCTCTGTGTTTTCACGGAAGATGACCATATCTGTTTTTTGAGGTTCTTTCACCGGAGAAGGAACACCTTTAAACCATTGTACTGGCCGAACACAGGCATATAAATCAAGATCTTGACGAAGTGCTACGTTGAGTGAGCGAATACCACCACCAACAGGTGTTGTTAATGGACCCTTTATACCAACCAAATATTCTCTAAAAGCCGCCATGGTTTCATCCGGCATCCAATTACCTGTTTGATTAAAAGCCTTTTCACCCGCCAACACCTCTTTCCAATTTATTTTACGTTTGCCGTTGTACGCCTTTTCAACCGCTTTATCAAAAACAAGTTGTGATGCTGGCCAAATATCTACACCGGTTCCATCACCTTCAATAAAAGGTATGGTTGGGTTATCGGGCACGTTCAACTTACCTTGGGTGATGCTGATCTTTTGTTCGCTCATGTGTTCAAATAGTTATGTTTATTAATGTGTTCTTAGCGTTCTCTATAAACTAACCCTTTAACGGGGGCGGAAAATTAAAAAAATAAGACCACACTTGAAGATATTTTTCTGGATGGTGTGTTACAGAAAGGTAGATTGTTACGCTACTTTGAAATCTTGTTACGTATAACTGCAAATTGTTCATTTATGAAACTACTTTGGATACTAATTCCCTTTTTGATGTTAAGCGGATTTGAAAAACCCACGATCACCGAAACAGCTATCTGTTTAACCGCTGAAGAGCAGAAGTTGTACGATCTGATTATGGCCTATCGAAAAAGTAAAAAGCTTAAACCCATACCCCTTTCTGCGAAACTTACCCTAGTTGCCAAAGAACATGCAAAGGATTTATCAGAGCATTATGCTTTCGATCAATACAATGTCTGTAATCCGCATAGTTGGTCAGAAAAAGGAAATTGGACATCCTGCTGCTATACAGCCGACCATAAAGAAGCTGATTGCATGTGGAGTAAGCCGCGCGAAATTGCTGATTATGCGGGTAACGGTTATGAAATAGCCTATTACAGTTCGAAAGGGGCAAGTGCACAAGAAGGTATTGATGGATGGAAAGTTAGTCCGGGGCACAACCCGCTATTGATCAATAGTGGTATATGGAGTAAAGTTAGTTGGGGAGGTATAGGTATCGCTATTTATAAAGAATACGGCTTAGTCTGGTTTGGCGAATTAGCGGATAATGATCCGATTCCTAAATGTAAATAACTGTTCAAAATTGATAATTATTCCCATTATTAGAAAATGAAATAAATGAAAAGCTTAAAATAAGCCAATTTAAGCTGTTTTCGGGATGGCTTGAAATTGGAATTAAGTATGGGCAAACATCATCGCCATGATACTTAAGTTTATTTTCAGTAGATTTTCAATGGAGCGACAAGTTCGCTATCTGAAGAAAAAAGGAATTCTTTTAGGTCCACGTTTAAAAAACGGACGTAAAATATACATCTACATGCTGCGCAATCTCTTCGTAGAAGTTCTATTTAAAAATGATGATATGGAGGAAGCTCCTGAGCAAGTAAACTTGGTGAGCGGTATCGATAATTTGAATAAATACCTGGAAGATGAATTTAGGTCTAGCTTTTAAGCGATCACTACTTTTTAGATAGAACCTTCACCATGGTGTCGCCTATTTCTGCGGGCGATTCCACCACATGAATACCGCACTCACCTAGAATTTTCATTTTCGCTGCTGCTGTATCATCTGCTCCACCGATAATGGCTCCTGCGTGACCCATTCTCCTACCCGGAGGTGCTGTCTGTCCAGCGATAAATCCAACAACAGGTTTTTTATTACCAGTTTCTTTTATCCAGCGAGCTGCAACGGGTTCATAGTTTCCACCGATCTCACCAATCATTACAATGGCATCTGTTTCGGGGTCATTCATTAATAACTCTACAGCATCTTTTGTAGGTGTACCAATAATGGGGTCTCCGCCAATTCCAATGGCTGTAGATACACCAAGACCGGCTTTCACAATTTGATCGGCAGCTTCATAGGTAAGTGTACCCGATTTTGATACAATTCCAATTCTTCCCTTCTTAAAAACGAAACCCGGCATGATACCAACTTTAGCTTCACCTGGCGTTATTACTCCAGGGCAGTTGGGACCTACCAGAACAATATTTTTACTTTTAATATACTTCTTGGCAATCATCATATCCTTTACAGGGATACCCTCTGTAATGGCAACAATAACTTGAATGCCCGCATCTGCTGCCTCCATAATTGCATCTGCTGCAAATGCAGGAGGAACAAAAATAATCGAAACATCTGCTCCAGTTTTTGATACCGCTTCTGCTACTGTGTTAAAAACCGGCCTTCCTAAATGCTCACTCCCACCTTTTCCTGGTGTTACACCTCCAACTACGTTGGTTCCGTACTCTATCATTTGGCCTGCGTGAAAAGAGCCTTCAGAGCCAGTGAAACCTTGAACAATAACGCGGGAGTCTTTATTTACCAGTACACTCATGGATAATTTTTTTAAGCAGCACAAAAATAGGATAATAATACTTTTGGCCAAACCTTGTCTAAACAACGATGGCCATCTTCTCGGATGGCCATCGTAATAAAAATGTACTTTTGAATACTACTTTTTAGACGCTGCTTCTTTTAGTCCGTGACGTTCTAAAAAGTTAATGTAGAGCTCCTCGTATCCCTCGCGGGCATCGGCATGGGGCGCTAACTTTAAGGCTTCCTGATACGCAGTATTTGCATCAATTAATAAACTATTTTGTTCGTAGAAACCAGCGAGTACCAGCTGATTAATTGCAGTAGCCTCGGCAGTTTGTGTGGCTATTTCACCCAACGCGCCTTTAATTCTTACTTTGTCAGCCTTCGATAATTTTTTAAGCGTGTATTCATCTGAAACCTTAGATTTATCAGCCTTGGAAAAGACTTGAACGATAATGTTATCTTCATTTTCAAAATCACGATCAGCAAGCGAAATGCTCAATACATTCTCGGCAGTTTCTGCTGTCTTCAGTTCGTCTCCAAACATACTTTTAAAGGTGATTAGGTAAGGACCTTTTACTGAATTATCCCAACTAATAATAACTGTGTTATCATAAACAACAGAGAGTTCTGGTTTGGGTAAGTAAACCTTAATACTCCCTGTTCCTCGATTAACAGCTCCCGTAGCTACAAGCGTGTTTTTTGGCCCTGAATTCGAACTAAGAATAAAATCAGTATACTTATTCAAAACACTAGATCCTTCACCCCCTACTTGTGATGAAAGTACCGATACCTTATAGTTTCCGGCTTTATTTAGTTCTACAGCTTTTCCTGAGGCATGTGCCAAACCGATGTATCCGTTCTGAACGAGCTTTAACTCGTCATTGGGTTTAAGAGAGGCACCCGTTTTTAACGGAACCCAAGCATTGCCTGATTTCACTTCATTTTGACCTTTATTCATTAAAACTTTAAAGGCAACGTCTTGAGCAAATACCTGCCCAACAGGAAGTAAAAATACCAGTGCAAGCGCCAACTTACTTGATTTCATAATTAGTTAGATTTTAGAGGGTTTACTTTTATACTATTACTTGGTTCATTTCTTAATGCAATTACTTAAAATAAATTCTAAGAGTTTTTAGAATAACGGCTTATTGTTTCATTCCATGGCGAACCAGGAAATCATCATATGCCTCTTTATAAAAAGGAACATCGGGAGCAATCTTTATAGCTTCTTCATACGCTGCAATCGCATCAATAAAGAGATTGTTTTGCTCATAAAAACCGGCCATGATAAATTTATTCAAGGCAGTTTTCTCACTTACCTCACCAATAATTTCGCTTAGCGATTTCTTAACGTCTTCATGCTCGGCTGGTGCTAATCGTTTTATTAAATGTTGCTTTGAAACCAGCTTAGGATCCCCTTTCGACTTTACCTCTACGAGTATAGCATTCTCTTTTGAAAACCGTGGATCCGTTAAATCAACCTGAAAGCTAGACTCGGGTGTTTCAAATTTAGCCAGTTCGTCATCAAACATATTGCGAAGCGTTACAATGTAGGGACCCGCTGCCGTAGTACCTTCCCAGCTAATAATAGCGACAGTATTGAATAATCCACTGTGTTGATTTTCTGGAAGATTAAGTTGGATAGCATAGGTTTCACCACGATTTACAGCCCCTGTAGCACTGAGTTTATTTTTTTGTGCTCCAGCAGTATTGCTGCTCAAAATAAAATCGGTGTATTTGTTCAACACGCTTGATCCTCCGCCACTCACACTTTCTGAGAGTTTGGATACTTTATGAACTCCCACATCCTTTAATTCCATTGGTTTGCCCGAACTGTGTACTAAGCCAATGTAGGCATTAGCCACCACACGTATTTCATCATTTGGCTTTAGGCTGGCTCCTGTTTTAAGTGGCGCCCAGATGTCGCCTGTTTTTACTTCATTAGTGCCTTTATTAGCCAGTACCTTAAAGGCGTAGTCTTGAGCAAAAAGTGAACTGGAAGCAAGCAGGATAATGAAGAAGGTCAACTTGGTTGTTTTCATTTGTTAACTGTTTTTAATTTAAGTTTGAAACCTGCACAAGGCAGTTTGATTGTGTCATTTTAAGTGGCCACCAAAGTAATTGATTTACGTTTACTTCGATCTTCAACGGTATTAATATGTTTACAAATCTAGGTGTTCTCTATGTTTTCGGATGTTAATACAGACTCTTGTGCTGGGGTAAACAACCTCGAATATCTTATTTTGAAATAGAGTTTCTTTATAACCCCTTCATAAACCTCCAACATATCTCCTGCAAGGGCAATTGCCGCCAAGGCCAACGAAATTTCTAGTTTAAAACTTTGCCAGTGAAAAATAAGAACCATGAGCATTGTGAAGACTAAAAGTTCAATAACCTGAAGCAACTTGGTAACCCCATCATACCAATCAGGATAGCGGTGATAAATTAGCGAAAACAATGCCACGTTTAAATAGCATAGTATAAATGCTAGCGCATATTCTTGCCAATCGTCCATATCGTCCACATAATCTTCATTTAAAATCATGGAGACAATATTGGCATGTACAACAACCCCAAACATATCAGGATTGGCCTTACCTGCAATTTTGGAGTTAAGGGGAGTATAAAACTTATCACCCCACGAAGGATCTCCTAATTCTTTCCCTAAAAAACCAAGAATAACAATTTTGTCTTTCAGAAATTCCGAGTCGAAATTCTCATCCAGCACGTCCTCAACGTCCAATGTATAAAACATTTGCGGATACTTAGTCTGGTGGAAGAAATCAACAATGTTG
>CAYNKN010000191.1:0-6374 GCA_964397805.1 uncultured Chryseolinea sp.
TACCCGATGACGTTATTGTCTATCCAGCGCACGGAGCTGGAAGTTTGTGTGGTAAGGGTTTAAGTGAACAGAACAGGAGTACAATGGGAGTAGAAATGGTAAGCAACTGGAGTTTGCAACCAATAAGTGAAGAAGACTTTGTGAAGGAACTGTTGACCGATCAACCCTTTATACCCAAATACTTTCCATTTAATGTAGCTGTCAATAAAAAGGGTGCTGATGGTTATTCATCAAGTATTTCCAATGTTCAGCGTAGGGAACCAATTACTAGTGTTGAGAGTGCCAATTCGCTTAGTCCTCATATTTTGAGGGTAGATACACGACCACATCAGCAGTTTAAAAAAGCACACTTGAAAAATTCGATTAATCTAATGGACGATACCAAATTCGAAACATGGTTGGGTAGTATCGTAAATCCGGCTGAGCAATTTTATTTGATGGGAGAGAATGAAATGGTATTAACACAACTGATTGAACGCACTGCAAAAATCGGTTACGAAAAGCAAATTGCCTCAGCATTTGTATTGGATTATGGTGATACAACTATGGAGTTTTTTGATCATGAAAAATTAAAGCAAGACGAACACCAATTTACCATTATTGATATTCGCAATTATACAGAAGTTGTAACAAACAAAATATTTGATACGGCAATTCATATTCCTTTATATGAATTAAGAGAACGTGCCAATGAGATACCTACGGATAAACCTATTGTGGTGCATTGTGCAGGAGGTTATCGGAGTGCCGCAGGCAGCAGTATTATAAAATCCAAATTTAAAAATGCCGCACAAGTCTATGATTTGAGTGAAGCTATAAAACAATTTCAAAAATGAATTTTATTGTAAACTATAAGCTTACACTACTCGGTCTATTGCTAGGTGCAATAGGGGGGTATCTCTATTACTATTTTATAGGGTGTTCAGGTGGCACATGTGCGATTACGTCTAAACCATTGAATAGCACCTTGTATGGCGCCATCATGGGTGTACTAGTATTAAGTATGTTTCAAAAGGAAAAAACGAAATCATAATAGAATGAACATAGAATTAATTATTAAAGAAAAGCAAGGCACCATTGTCGATGTACGAACTCCGGCTGAGTTTTATGGAGGGCATACTGAGGGTTCAATAAATATTCCTTTACAGGAAATTCAACAACGAGTAGAAGAAGTAAGAAGTCTGAAACAACCACTTGTGTTGTGCTGTGCTTCAGGTGGAAGAAGTGGCCAAGCTACACAGTTTTTAATGAAGCAAGGTATTGACTGTTGCAACGCAGGCTCTTGGGTGACTGTAAATTATTATCAAAATCAACTCGTATAAAAAATGCTTAACGTATTCAAACAATTTTTCGGTTTAGGTTTCACGGTTGACTTTGCACAGCTCGTAAAGGAGGGAGCAACCATAGTAGATGTCCGTAGCAAAGGCGAATATCAAGGTGGGCACATAAAATCTAGTATCAATATACCTGTAGAGACATTAAGTGGTAATTTAAGTAAGCTCAAAAAGGATAAGCCCATTATTACTTGCTGTGCCAGCGGAATGAGAAGCGCCTCGGCAAAGCGTATTTTAGAATCAAATGGTTTCAATGCGGTATATAATGGTGGTGGTTGGAGTAGTCTACAACATAAAATTAAGTAGTTACGAAAAGCATTTTAACATGAGGATTAAACGTATGTAAATGAGCCAAAGTAATTCATATTTTCTGAACTAAATGGGGATGCTGAGAGTTAAAATCAAGTGTTTGTTTTATGCTCAACATAAATTAAATCGACATGAAGAAAATGAATCAAATAGGATTAGAAAAAGGCAAGAGCACGCTGCTTGCTGATAAATTGAATAAATTGTTAGCCGATTATATGATGTTTTACCAAAATACGCGGGGTTTACACTGGAATATAAAAGGCGAAAAGTTTTTTGAATTACATCTTAAGTTTGAGGAGCTGTATACAAATCTGCTATTAAAAGTAGATGAAGTGGCAGAACGAATTTTAACGTTGGGTGCCATACCGCTCCACACATTCGATGATTATAAGAGCACAGCAAAAATTAAGAGTGTGAAAAATATTTCAGATGGAAAGGAAGGAGTAAAATCAATTTTAGAAGCATTTCAAACACTTATTATAAAGCAACGTGAACTGCTTGAATTATCGTCCGAAGCTGGAGACGAAGGCACGAACGCCCTTATGAGTGATTACATCCGCGAGCAAGAAAAATTAGTATGGATGTATTCAGCCTATTTAGATAACTAGAAAATGAATTAATCGCTTTTGGCTGTTTTGGAGAAATTTCTATTCAAATTAACTGGGTAGAGAACTTCAAGAAAAATTATTGATAATAAACGGAGAAGTAATTTTTAGTAAGAATAATAGAATGTTATGGCAGAAACATTTTCATCTATCATTAACAGCCAAACGCCAACATTGGTAGATTTTTGGGCTGAATGGTGTGGCCCATGTAAAATGATGGCTCCCATTTTAAATGATTTAAAAGCTGCTATTGGTGATAGAGCAAAAATTATAAAAGTAGATGTGGATAAAAACCCTCAAGTAGCTAAAGCGTATCAAGTTCAAGGTGTGCCAACACTTATACTTTTTAAAGGCGGGCAAATAAAGTGGCGACAATCAGGAGTGGTCTCTGCACACAACCTTCAACAGATTATTAATCAAAATTCTAATTAAATGAGAAGTCTGTGGTTTGTCATTTTAGTTACAATAGTTTCAATTAGTTGCTCCAACAGCCAATCGCAAACCACCAAAACCAGTCTTTCAGTAACGGAGTTTGCTAGCAAATTGGAGGAAATGCCCACGGTAGCCCTAGTGGACGTACGGACTCCAGAAGAGTTTTCTAAAGGACACTTAAAAAATGCTGTAAATTATAACTGGAGCGGAAACGATTTTGAAAAGCAAGTGGCAAAACTTGAAAAATCAAAACCGGTTTTTATTTATTGTTTAAGTGGTAGTAGAAGTTCGGCCGCTGCCAGAAAAATGCGTTCAGCAGGGTTCAAACACGTTTACGAAATGGAAGGAGGTTTAATGAAGTGGAGAGGTGCACACCTTCCCGAGATCACAGATCCTTCAGTGGCAATAAGTGGAATGACCGGCCAGCAATTCGATCAACTCCTTAATTCTGATAAGTTAATACTTATTGATTTTTATGCGGATTGGTGTGCTCCATGTAAAAAAATGAAACCTTATCTTGATGAAATTGCAAGGGATATGTCTGAAAATGTTAGCGTAATTGGGATCAATGCTGACGATAATCAAGCTCTTTGTAAAGAATTAAAAATTGATGTACTCCCGGTTTTGCAGCTTTATAAAAATAACAAACTGATCTGGACAAATACAGGCTTCATTGAAAAAGCCGAAGTAGTAAAGCAATTACGTATAGAAAATCGTTAAGCATAATACAATTCACTTTAAATAAGTGGATAAATCCGTCAGCCCTGTCTTTCAATTAGCAGTTTTTTTTAATTTTGAAATGATAGCCTTCTTTTGAGGATTGACATAAAAAATCGCCAGTTTTACTCTAATAAAAAATTATCATGGCTAGAAGAGTATGGCCAGCACAACATCTTTAAACCGATAGCATATAATGAAGACATTAGTTTATAGCATACATGGTTTCGATAGACCATTTATGGAAAAGGCAGCCAAAGAGAAACACGAATTGGTTTTTGTAGAACAACAGCTAAATGAAAACACAGCACATTTGGCAAAGGGTTTTGATGCTGTTGCGCTTTTTACCTCCGACAATGCTTCAACAGCAGCTATTGAGCAACTGCATAAAGTAGGTGTTAAATTTATTGCTCTACGATCGGTTGGGTATGATCATGTCGATTTAGTGAAGGCAAAAGAATTAGGTATGAAAGTAGCCAACGTGCCAGCTTATTCTCCGTATGCGATCGCTGAACATTCCGTAACTTTATTAATGGCATTGAATCGACAAGTAGTGTTGAGTCAGGAACTCATGAAGGAAAACGATTTTCGGTTGGATAGACTGGTGGGGTTTGATCTCCATGGAAAGACAGTGGGTGTTGTGGGAACCGGAAAAATTGGAGCGGCTTTCGTGCGGATCATGCATGGGTTTGGGTGTAAATTAATAGCGTATGATATCGATCAAAATGACGAATTAGTAAAACAGTGTAAGCTGGAGTACACTTCGTTAGAGGAACTGTATAAAAACTCGGATGTTATCTCCGTGAGTTGTCCGTTGAATGAAGCCACCAAGTACTTGTTTAACAAGAATAGTTTTTCACAAATGAAAAAGGGAGTTGTATTTATTAACACAGCTCGCGGAGGAATCGTTAATACTGAAGATTTGATAACCGCTATTGATGACGGAATAATTGGAGCGGCAGGATTAGATGTATATGAAAATGAAAAATCTATTTTCTTTTATGATCATTCGGGTTCCGCGGTTAATGATCCGCTGTTTGAAAAATTACGCTCCTATCGAAATGTTTTGATTACCGGCCATCAGGCATTTTTAACTAATGAAGCCTTAAAGGGTATTGCCGATATTACCATTACCAATTTAGATCAATGGGATCAGAAAGGAATCGCTGAAAATGAATTATCGGAATAGTGGAAAACTGGGCAGTACTAATCGCTTTTATTATTCTACTTAGTGGAGTATTTATCTTTAAGAAACTTTGGTTAGGTGCATTACTCGCCATTTTATTTTTTCTAACAACAAAATTCGTTCTCCTTTTACAAATTGATTTTGTTTATGTTCCGTTAGTCTCTGCATGTATAATTTCAGTTGAGTTGCTATTCTTACTCTTTGGTGCTTATCTATTTTATAGCACTTTATATTCAAATAATCATTTTGAAAGCTTTATAAAAACTACCGCATCCTTTTCTTCCGAACTTTTTACCATACTAATTTTGTGCTTGTTTATGGGCAGCTTTATGGAAGGCATTGCGGGGTTTGGAATTCCGGCCATGCTTATCGCTCCGCTTTTGTTAGCGATGGGCTTTAAACCGTTAACCAGTATTGTTTTACCGTTGGCAGCAAACACAACGGCTGTTACGTTTGGTGCTCTAGGCACAGCGTTAAAAGTTGGATTGGTCATTACGGAGTCTGGTCAAACTGCCTACTTAACGCTTTTATTAAACAGCTTACCGGCTATTGCGCTTCCTTTCTTATTAGCTTTTTTGTATAGCAAAACAGAGCAAAAACCGGTGCAGTGGAAACAGCATTGGAAAATACTTTTGGGCGCTGGGTTTTCGTTTACTGTGCCGTATGTTGTTATTGGTTTGTTTAGTATTGAATATCCAACGGTGGTTTCAGGAATTGCCGGCTTACTAATCTTTGTTTCAATCTTTATTCCCAAAGAAGTAAGGCCATCGATAACATTATGGTTAAAAACATTTTATCCCTACTTTATTTTTGTTGTTTTATTATTAATAGCGAAATACTTTTTAACTGATTTCTATTGGAGTATAGTAGAGGGAGGAAGGCGAATATCATTGTACCAGCCCGGACTTGTTTTTATACTAACCAGTATCATCTATTTAATTATAATTAAAAAGGAAAAACTCGTTTCGCAGTTTTATGAATACAACAAAGAAACCTTTCTTAAAACGGGGAAATCAATTGCTACTATTTTTTTACTGGTTTGTCTTACACAATTTATACAAAATGACTTATCCAGTATTGTTAACACCTACTATGTAGGATTGCATCAAACGATTAAACTGGTCTTAAATCCCTTTCTTGGCGTAGTGGGTAGCTTCGTAACCGGTAGTGCAACAATGAGTAATTTGTTATTGGGCAGCGCCATAAAAGCCGATGAAGCAGCCGGAGCTAGCCTACCGCTTTTATTAGCCTTACTACATACCGGAAGTTCGATAGGAAATGCCATTTCCCTACAAAATATTATTATGGTAAAGTCAGTGGTTAACCAACCCCTTATAGGGTATGCGAAGGTGATAAAATACAATATGCTTGTTGTTGGGTTTTACGTTTTAACGATTATAGTAATTTCGTTATTGATTAGTACGGTCAGTTGACACCAGTATATTAAATGCTATAGTATGACTACATTTGGTGTTGGAACGTTAACTGATAGCTAGGAAACATATAAATTATTAAAACACATGACCTTACTTTTTATTTACCTAGCTATTGCGCTGGTCACTTCGTTTCTGTGCTCCATTATGGAGGCCGTATTGTTATCTACCCCCATGTCGTATTTGAAATCAAAAATGGAGGTTGGCGATAAAAGTGCCGAAGAAATGACTCGTTTAAAAGGTGATATCGATAAACCATTATCTGCTATTCTATCCTTAAATACCGTAGCACATACGGTTGGCGCATCGGGCGTTGGTGCGCAGGTTCCATTCGCCGGAGCCGGAGGGATCGAAGCTG
>CAYNKN010000192.1:0-6342 GCA_964397805.1 uncultured Chryseolinea sp.
ATGCATAAACATCGCCTATCTGAATATTACAGCCATTAACCGTATGATGGGCTAATTGCTGATTAACATTCCAATACATGTATTTAAAATTCGAACGACAAACAACTGCCGCTTGAGTAGATTGATTGGGTTGAATCAACACCTCTAGCAGAATATCAAAATTTTTCTTTCCTTCAATCGCTAAGTAAGGAAGTACATGTGGTATTTGTTCAGGGCCAGCCGCTCGAAATGGTTCTAGTGCATCCATGGTGACAACCCACGGTGACATAGTTGAGCCAAAACTCTTTCCTAAAAATGGTCCTAAAGGAACATACTCCCATTGCTGAATGTCGCGAGCCGACCAATCATTAAATAAGGTAAAGCCAATAATGTGGTCTTCTGCTTTTGCTGTGCTAATGGATTGCCCCAGTAACGTTTCTTTGCATGTAATAAAGGCGACCTCTAATTCAAAGTCTAATTTTTTTGATGGACAATAGACCGGAAGCTCAGCATCGGGTGGTTTAATTTGTCCCTTGGGTCGGTGAATAGAAGTACCTGAAACTACTATCGATGAAGCTCTGCCATGATACCCCACTGGCATGTGTTTCCAATTAGGGAGTAATGCATTTTTTGGATCGCGAAACATAGAGCCTACATTGGTAGCGTGCTCTTCACTACTGTAAAAATCTGTATAGTTTGGAATACGTATCGGCAACAAAAGCTGTACCTCTTCCATCGCAATAAGTGCTAGTTCGCGCGCACCATTATTATTTTTAAACTCATCATTATCGTGTTGTAACAATTCTGACAACCGTTCTCGAACACTTCTTACCATTGGTTTTCCCAAAGCAAAAAAATCATTCAAAAAACGCTGATTAAAAATACCTGGTGGTAATCCGATTCCATCTAAAAAACCATTTTCATGTAAGTACACTAAATCAATTACATAATTACCAATAGCTACACCAGCCACGGGTGTTAAGTAATCCGTTTTAAAAATTCCGAAAGGAAGATTTTGAATAGGGAAATCTGAACCTGGCGGAACCTCGACCCAGCTTTTTAACAATGGATTATTCGCGTTGATCATGGTCGGTTAGTTTAAGGTAAACCTACCAAGAAGTAAGCAAAGTTTATAAATTAAAAAATATCGAAGGTGTGTAGAATTTGTCGCTACTTTCGTGGTAATGAGTTATTCACACAAACTACCACCGGCTTTTGCTGCGCGAATGCAAGCGAGTTTGCAAGAAGCCTATCCAGCATTTTTAGAAAGTCTTTCGCGCCCCGCTCCTACCAGTATTCGCATCAATCCATCAAAGTATAACGACAATATACACTTACACGCTGTGCCGTGGAGTGCCACCGGAAAGTATTTAACAGAGCGACCCGTTTTTACATTAGATCCTAACTGGCAGGCAGGAGCATACTATGTGCAAGAGGCTAGCTCCATGTTTTTAGAACAAGCCTTTAAACAGACAGTGCCCGTTGAGAAAGCAATTAACGTATTAGATTTGTGTGCTGCGCCTGGTGGGAAGTCTACACACCTATTAAGTTTACTAAACCATGAAAGTTTATTAGTTGCCAACGAAGTAATTCGTTCACGCGCCAATATACTTCTTGAAAATATAGAGAAGTGGGGTGATTACAGAACCGTAGTAACCCATAATAATCCGGAAGATTTTAATCGATTACCCGGCTTTTTTGATGTGATGGTAATTGATGCACCGTGTTCAGGTGAGGGTCTTTTTAGAAAAGACCCGAACGCTATGTTAGAGTGGTCTGCCGAACACGTTGCTTTTTGTGCAAAACGACAACAACAAGTATTGAGCGATGCATGGCCAACATTAAAGGAAGACGGCATTCTTATTTATGCCACCTGCACCTACAATACAGCGGAAAATGAAGATACGCTGCGATGGATTCAACAAACGTTTGACGTAGAAGGAAAAAAAATACTAATTAACTCCGCGTGGGATATTGAGACAGTTCAAGCCGATCAGGTAGAAGGTTATAGATTTTATCCGCATCGGGTTAAAGGTGAAGGTTTTTTTATTGCTGTAATGCAAAAGAAAACAGCACAACCAACGATACGAAGTAAAAGTAAAGACAGCTTTACTTCGCCCACTTCAAGTGTTGCGAATCGTCTTCGCAATTGGTTAATAAAACCTGAAGAAAAAACTATTATCCAACGAAACGATCAACTTCAATTTTTCCCATCCAACAAAAGAGAAGAAATTGCTTTACTCGCGAAACATCTTTACTTGCTAACAGCGGGAACAACTATGGCCTCACTAAAACATGATAAACTTATTCCGGCTCATCCAATGGCGTTGTCGCAAGAACTTAACCGAGAAAACTTTGCAACACTTGCGCTCGATAAACAAGATGCCATTCGTTACTTAAAAAGAGAAACCATGCACACTTCTTCCCACCAAAAAGGATTCTCACTTGTAACGTGTAATAACCTGCCACTTGGTTGGGTAAATGTTTTAGATAACCGAATTAATAATTTATTTCCTGCCGCTTGGCGAATACGCATGGCGAGTAGTGATAAGGGATAAGTAGTGTGTCTGGAGAATTAAACAATAATAAGGAAAGCCATAGAGTCAACAATTCAAAGCAAATATTTATAATGACTCAAGTGGATTGATTATGGTAACTTTTTGCTCTATTACTTGGCCGTGACTCATATCTTCTGAATAAAGCTTTGAGCACTTGCATTCAAGCGCAGCAGCAATAATCAAACTATCGTAAAAGGAAAATTTATAATTATCCGCAATTTTTATAGCGTATTGAATGGTAGCTTCGCTATTTACGTGGACAAGATTACTTAAAGAAATCTCTTTTACAGCATCCATTATTTCAGGCCACGACTTCCTAAATTTTCGAGAAAGAGTATTTGAAAATTCTTGCAATACCTGAGTGCTGATAAAGGAAACATTATTTAAAATCAGCTGCCGCGCTATGGTTTGCTTTTGAAGTTCCGTATCGGAGTAAGCATAAATAAAAATATTAGTATCCAGAAAAATACTATCGCTCATTGGCCTTTTCACGGTTAAACTTGTAGTCAATAGTATCCAATTTTAAAGCAGTAAAAGACGCTTGCTTCTTAATTTGTTCCGCATTGCTATTCTCTTCCAGCGTAAAGGCAATAATTTCCACCTGCTTACCGATATAATCTTCAGGCACACGAATCAAAATATTCTGGTCTTCTGGTGTGATGAGTGTTCGTATCATTTTGTTAAAATTAATGCGTAAAGATAACAATTTAGTTTTATTGTCTTGGGAAGGTTATCCCAAAATTGACCAATACAATATCAACAAAAAGCCATTAACTATTCCGGTAACATCACCATCGCATTGTCTTTACACCTAAACTATGACTGAAAGCATGACCATTCCAAAAAATCTTCTGATGTGCTGTGACAATTCTTAAAATTACGCTACTAATGGTTTAAAGATCATCGATTGGGTGGACGTGCAAAAGCAGAACTTTATACAAATCATCAACAACAACCAAGGCATTATCAAGAGTCTTTGCAAAGCGTATTATTCCCGCTATGAAGACCAACGAGATGCCTACCAAGACATCATCTTACAACTTTGGAAATCTGTTGATACATTTCGCGGAGAGTCTGAATTGAGTACATGGATTTACAGCGTAAGTCTGAATACACTGCTTGCCAAAGTAAGGAAAGAGAAAGAGAAAAACAAAATAATAACAGAACCTTTACTATTCGCAGACCAGCATGCACCAATAGTAATGGCTGATGATAATCACGAGCTTTTAAGTTTGGTAATCCGATCGTTAAAAGATGTAGATAAAGCTATAGTCATTTTATTTTTAGAAGGATACAAAAATAACGAGATCGCTCAAATGTTAGCCATAACCCCTACTAATGTAAGCACCCGACTGAATAGAGTGAAGACAGAACTAAAAGTTAAATTCAAAAATCATCGCTATGAATTTGAATAACCTTAAACCTGCTTGGAAGCAGTTCGTACTATTTAATTCCTTGCAGCCCATAGATCAAGAAGAAATCTTATTGATTATTGATCAGGTCGATCGCCAGACAGTAAAAAGATTACCGGGATATATTACAAACACAATAGTGTTTATCATGCTAGTTGTTTGCTGTCAAGGAGGATGAGTTTGCATATACTATGGGATATAGACCCAAAAATTTTCGAAGGTGTAGATTTTTTAAGATGGTATGGATTCTTCTGGGCACTCGGAATGATACTGGGGTATCAGGTGATGCAGAAAATTTATCAAAGAGAAAATGGTTTGCAAGCTGATTTAGATAAGCTTACTATGTATATAGTGATTGGCGCTATTGCAGGTGCTCGCTTTGGCCACATTCTTTTTTATGATCCCTTTTATTATATAAATAATCCGATTGAGATTTTACCCATTCGAATAGCACCAACATTTCAATTTACCGGACTTGCCGGCTTAGCAAGTCATGGTGGAGTTTTAGGTGCTTTACTTGCCTTATACCTGTATAGTAGAAAATACAAAAAAGATTTTTTATGGACGTTGGACAGACTAACCATTGCAAGTGCGTTGCTGGGAAGCTTTATACGATTAGGTAATTTGATGAATTCAGAGATTATTGGAATACCCACACAAGTACCTTGGGCCTTTGTGTTTGCACGCATCGATCAAATTCCAAGACACCCAGCACAGCTCTATGAAGCTTTATTCTACTTTGTAATTTTTTCTTTTCTATTTCTTTTATGGAAATCGGGAAATATCCAAAAGCATAAAGGCTTTCTATTTGGACTAGGCATGTTATTAATCTTCGCGCAGAGATTCGTGATGGAATTCTTAAAAGAAAAACAAGTAGCCTTTGAAGAAAATCTATTACTGAATATGGGGCAAATTTTAAGTTTACCATTCATCATCATCGGAATACTGACAATGGTATGGAGTTTCAAAAAATTCACACACAAGAAGTTTAATGAACAAGTTTAAGTACCTGCGATTTGAATATGCAAAACTACTAGTTTCACATAACCACTTAATTTTATAATGCCATAATAACATCTGTTATAGCTTCCACCAATTCCATGCCTGCAAAGAATATTCCTACACAAAATACCTTTTGATAATAGTTGGCTTTACTAATAGCAAGTGGTAGCGAACTTACCGATAGTGCTGTAAATGCAATAGCAAAAATAGCAATCATTAGTAGCACAGGTAAAGGAGAGGTAAACCAAATAATTCCGGCAATACTAACCAACATTAAAATAAAACTCACCCAAAACGAACGCACCAATCCATAGCTGCTCACCAAACTACTAAACGGTAGCGATAGTAAAGCGGAAATAATTAAAATACCCACCGAAATTATAGAACCATTATTGCCTTGTAATACACTGGCCAGCTTCACATCCATTACCGCTGGAAAAATATTAAACAAACAGGTTGTTCCTGCGCCTAATGCAATACCCATTAAAATCACAAAACCGAATTTTGAACGCTGCGCATCAAACGTAAACGAAGCTTGCGGCTTATTCTGAATAGCATCTGTTTTTAAAATGGCACTTAGTGAATTTTTACGCAATGCATATCCGGAAATAAAAACCACTACCCCGCCCGTTATAAAGGTACCTGCCGCGCCTATAAAGTCGATGATATCAACAATGATGGGTTCGAGCGCATACAATAAATTACCCACTATGGTAAGTATAGCCATAGCACGTGGCAATTTTTCAATAGGCACAAAGCTTTCGATGGTGGATAGTGCAGGACTCGTAAAAATACTCATCGCGATAAGCCATAACACAATCAATACGGGTAACACCCACTTAAAAACTTCACCCGGATTCGTGAGTAACGTGAAGGCTACTGCCATAAAAATCATAGCTGCAAAACTGATCCCGGCACTTATTATAGGCAAGCGGTTTCCACGTTCCAATCTATATTTATCACCCAATCTGCCAGCAATTGGTGGTGTCACTACCAAAATAACACCTTGCACTACCATTAACAGAAAGGCGAAATCAGTAAACTCAAATTGAACTAAAAGTTTGGGCTGATAACGTTGATAGGCGATCCAGCCAATAACCACCGACCCATAAAGGGCTGCCAGACTCCACAATTGTTTCCATTGAATTGAATCCTTCTCGGATGATACGGTTAAAGCTTCCATAGACAGTTTAATGTTAGACGACTTTACTTACGAAATAGACCTTACCATTGGATTTCGACCCCTGCCAAAAATTCGGTATTCCACCCGATTTATTTATTTTTGCCCCTCCTTAAGTATTAATAAGCATGTCATTATCAACCAAATACAATCCATCGGAAGTAGAGAGCAAGTGGTACCGCTATTGGATGGAAAACGGATTTTTCAAAGC